>QMMV01000404.1 GCA_003647435.1 Deltaproteobacteria bacterium
CTGACTTGCTGCAGTCAATTCGTCGTAGTTGCGGATATTCAATTTCCCGGTTTGTTCCTTCAGGATATCGTCAATCTTATTATGCTTGATAAAGGTCTCATAGGCATAAGTGGTTATAATAAATCCCGGTGGAACCGAAAATCCCAAGACATTTGCAAGTTCTCCTAACAGTGCGAGTTTGCCGCCAGTTGAAGCAGAGCTGTCTTTTCCGATTTCACTCAGGGGCAATACATAGCCGGTCGAGGGAATTGCTGCTTTCCTGGAGAGGGTATTGCGGATGGCTTCGTCGTTTTTCTGATAAGCGATGACGAGATCTTTATATTTTTCATCCGACAGAATATTCAGGTTATTGACTATTTCTTTGATACCGCGGGCCACGCGCTGATAGGAAGAGTTAATATAGGCCCTGTCAAAGAGAAAGCCCCCCGTGGCCTTTTCTTGCATATCAGCCATTGTCATGAGCACTTCGTTATTGTTCTTGAGGATATTCTGAAATGCCTTGTATTTTCTTACAAAAAGCTCTTTGTCATCTTCATTTCGAAGAGCCTTCTGCTGCCTTTTTTTCCTGAAAAAATCAAACACGAGTGCCAATCCCACTTGCTAATGGCGTAATTTGAGGGCTTCCTTCACAACTAATTATAAGGGATTAATGCAACAGAGTCAAAAAAGATTCAGTAAAAAAAGCCCTGCCCGGCAACATCTAAGACCAGGCAGGGCTTGTGAGAGCGCAATCTATTCCCTTGAACGGTATCTCAAGAGAGTCTCCTCACTTCACTGCAATTATAACTTCAGAACAGCGTTGGTGATTTCGTGAAAAAGGTCACCCATCCGTACCACACCAATAAGCTTGTCGCCTTCCATTACAGGGAGGAGATAGATATCTTTGTCCACCATGATATGGGAAGCCTTTAAGACACTGTCACTGACATCAATCGTGGCGGTGATCTCCGACATAAACTCTTTGACTGGTCGGTCGAGCTGTTTTTGAGTAGCCGATTTGAGCAGGTCGTCCCAGAATATTGGAATGCCTTCCTGATAATGCTGCGCAAATTTCGGTTGCAGCCCCTTGAGGATATCTTTCTGAAGGAGCATCCCAACAAGTTTGTAAGCCTCGTCAAAGACCAGGACCGTGTGATGTTCCGTTTCATAGGCAACATTGAGCTGAACAATTGCTTCCCTGAGCGTTCCCCAATAGGGCATATGCGGGTAATCGGTCAGGGGAATGACCAGATGTTTTATGTTTTTCGCTGCTTCCATATTCTCCTCCTATCTTTTCCGCAAGGCGTCATTAAATACCAACACCTGCCTCTTGCATGAATTACTTCTCAGCCAATTCCCCCATCTTTTTGTATGTTTCTATTAAGTCCAACAATTCTTGACTTGGCTCTAAATTGTAGTCTCGGTGCAACAGAACCAACTCGTTTCCGTTGCGCTCGATTGCTTCACACAAGCTGGAAATATCCTTAGAATCTTTGGTCGTCCTTACCCTGTTTTTTGCTTCGATGATTTTTTCAGTCAATACCTTGGCTTTCTCAGCAAAATCTCTTCCGCAGGAAAGACACAGGCCTGTATCTTCTTCAATCTTTAAAAAAAGACCTTTTTTGCCGCACTTTTTACACTGGGGCATAGTATCCTCCTTTGAGTTGCAGTCTCTTCATAGTTGACGAAGTTGAAATGGTTTCCCGCTTTCAATATCAAAAAGTCTTCGAGCCTTAGATCCTGTTTTACGGCCTCTCCCCTAATGAACCCCTGATTCCAATACGGCCCTGGCTGTATCAAGAACTCCGGGCGGAAATCCTACGAGCCTGTAGATGCCCAAAAATCCCACGATCCAGACCACTGCCATGGAAAGGAGAAACAGGATGAAGCCGTATTTCACAAAATCTATCGGCTCAATCATCTTTTCGCCTGTATCCGGATAGATACCAAGGCCATACACAATGGCGTTGTTCGGGGTGCCCACGATCAAGAAATGGGCAAAGGAGGTGGCAAAGGCGACGGCCAGACCTGTTGCCCAGGGCTCGCCTGCAACGCCTGTCATGATCCCCATGGGAATCACAATCGGTCCCAACAGTGCGGTGGTACCTGCATCAGACATAAAGTTGGTCATCAAACCCGACAGGCTGGAGAGCCCGACCCAGAGACCAAACCCCTGGTTCATCCCGACAGATCCAAGAATCTTCAAGAACGATTGTGCCAGCCACATCGCTGCACCGCTCTCTTTCAGAAGAGCACCTAAGGTCAGGGCGCCGCAATACATAAACCAGGCATCCCATGATATCCCGGAGAGTATCTTTTTCCAATCCGTAGTCTTAAACAGAACGGGGATTAAGAGTGCCAGGAGGGATGGGCCGCCGAGGCCGAGGTTCTTACCACCGAAGATCCACAGGAAGAGGATCAAGAGGAGCATTCCAAAGGTCACATACTCCCGGTAAGTCATCCTCCCCATCTTTTTGGTCTCTTCTTTGATAGCTGCAAGTCCAGGAGTGAGATCCTTGGTCTTTATCTTTCTGCCAAACAGTACCAGCATGTAAACAGCCACCATCACTCCGAGTATGGGAACCATCGGAAAGCCGTACTTCATCCATGTGAAAAAGTCCATCGGCACGTTATATTCACTCCAGAATCCCATCATGATAACGTTCCGACCCCCGGCTGCAGGCGAGCCAACCCCGCCGACATTCAACGAATAGCAAAGGGCAAAGAGGAGGAATTTTGCCA
>QMMV01000405.1 GCA_003647435.1 Deltaproteobacteria bacterium
GCCTTTTCGGAGAGAGAGATTCGAGGATTGCGCGTCCTTTGTGACCAGGCAGCTCGGAGGCTGGCAGATTTGAAGCGCAATGACAGGTGGTTTGGAGCGAGGATGGCAACCTCTGCGAAAGAGGCGTTATCCAGGCTCGTGGGAGTGGAGCATACCCTTGCCAAATGCATCGGGATCCTTGTTTGTGTTGGTTTGGCCATCCTCGTTTTCGGCAAATGGAACTATCGCGTCGAGGCGCCCTTCATATTGAAAACAGACGATCTTGCCTATCTCCCCGCCCCATTTGATGGATATATCGACAAGGTGAACGTAGAGGTGGGGGACAAGGTCGATTCAGGTAAGGTGTTACTCACACTCGACACGCGCGAGCTATTGTTGGAAGAATCCAAGGCTATTGCAAATGAGAACCGATATTCAAGGGAGGCCGAGAAGGCCCGCGCGCAGAATGCCCTGGCCGACATGAAGATTGCGCGGGCCATGGCGGATCAGGCAAAGGCGCGCCTGGCTCTGGTGCGTTACTATTTAAGTCATGCCGAGCTGAAAGCCCCCTTCGAGGGTATTGTTGTGGAAGGAGATCTGAAGGAACTCTTAGGGGCGCCTGTCAAAAAAGGGGATGTCCTGTTCAAGGTCGCAAGGATCGAAAAGATGTATGCCGAGCTCGATGTGGATGAGCGCGATGTCCACGAAATAGCAGCCGGGCAGGATGGGGAGATCGCTTTTGTCAGCAGGCCAAGCCTCAAGTTTCCGATCAAGGTGGAAAGAGTTGATCCCGTGGCCGTTACCAAGGAGAAAGGGAACGTGTTTGCTACGCGCTGTTTTTTTACCGGAGACGTGGCCGACTGGTGGAGGCCCGGGATGAGCGGTGTGGCCAAGATTGATGTGGGGAAAAGAAACATCTTGTGGATATTGACACACCGCACGGTCGATTTCTTACGAATTCTTTTCTGGTGGTGACATGGCAAGATCAGGAACGACATTCAGTGAGTCATGGCACCGCATTGCCAATCTCAGGGTTAGCCTGAGGCCAACGGTAAAGGTGCGCAAGCAGCTCTTCCGCGGGGAAAAATGGTATGTTCTTCATGATCCCTTCAATAACCAGTTTTTTCGGCTGCGCCCGGAGGCCCATGACTTTGTATCTCGTCTGCGTCCCGATCGTACCGTTGAGGAAGTATGGGAGGAATGTCTGAAGCGGCATCCTGATGAGGCTCCCGGGCAGGAAGATGTAATACAACTGCTGACCCAGCTCTATTTTGCCAATCTTCTTTATTTCGAGGTGCCTGCCGATACTGAAAAGCTCTTCGAGCGGTATCGCAAGCGTCGGCAGCGCGAAATTCAGTCGAAGTTCCTGAGCATCATGTTTATTCGGATTCCGCTGTTGGATCCTGAAAACTTCCTCAGACGATGCTTGCCGTTCATCAAGCACCTGATTAGTCCGGTTTTCGGGATACTGTGGTTGTTGGTAGTAATTGCGGCAGGAAAACTTGTAGTCGATCACTTTGATGCAGTCACGGAGCAGGCCCAGGGAATCCTTGCCTCTGACAACCTTATTCTTTTATATGCCGGCCTTGTCATATTAAAAGGCCTTCACGAATTCGGCCATGCCATTGTATGCAAGCGCTATGGAGGCGAGGTACACACTATGGGCGTTATGCTGCTCGTCTTTACTCCTCTCCCTTACATGGATGCCACCTCAAGCTGGTCGTTTCGGAGTCGCTGGCAGCGCGCCTTGGTGGGTGCTGCGGGCATGATCGTAGAGATATTCGTGGCGGCCATTGCCACTTTTGTCTGGGCCAAAACAGGGCCTGGCACGCTGCACAGCCTCGCCTATAACATGATGTTTATCGCCTCGGTTTCAACTGTTTTGTTCAATGCCAATCCGCTGCTGCAGTTTGACGGCTACTATATTCTTTCCGACTTGCTTGATATTCCCAACCTTGCCACCAGAGCACGCGGCCACTTGCGGCACCTGGTGGAAAGGTATGTTTTTGGTTACAAGGATTCTTCGAGTCCATCACAGAGCCTGAAGGAGGCATGGTGGCTCGGCGTATTTGGGATCTCAAGCGGGATTTACCGCGTTGTGGTGTTTACCGGGATTATATTTTTTGTTGCAGATAAATTCCTCCTTGCGGGACTGATTATGGCGCTCATTTGTGTGATCTCGTGGGGTGTGGTTCCCTCCTTTCGCTTTGTATCGTATCTTGCTTCCAGCCCTCGCCTCGCCCGAACGCGAAGTCGCGCCGTGGCCGCAAGTATAAGCGCTCTTGTTGTGTTGTTGGCGTTACTTGCCATAATTCCTTTTCCACACAGGTTTAGGGCCCCCGGTGTCCTGGAGGCCGCCGGATATCTTCGTGTAGTAAATGATGCTCCCGGCTATGTAGAGGCTGTTTTGGTTCCCTCTGGAGCGGAGGTCTCTGAAGGAACCCCGTTGATGAAATTATCGAACCGGGAACTTGACTATGAAATAGAAGAGGCGATCGCCCAGCGGGAGGAGACCCTGGCGCTGCAAATGCGCGCCATGAGTCTGGAGACCGCCGATCTTGCGCCGATCCGCAAACGTCTTGAAAGCATTGAAGCCAAGTTGAAAGATCTGAGAGGGCAACAGGCTGCCCTCATTGTCAGGGCAAGACGATCAGGTGTATTTGTGTCGCCTCGCAGCACGGAAATGGTCGGCGCCTGGCTGCCGAGAGGTTCGGTTGTGGGAGAGATTGTAGGAAGC
>QMMV01000406.1 GCA_003647435.1 Deltaproteobacteria bacterium
AAAGGGGCTGACATTGAGATCAAGGCCGTAAAGTCGGAGGATACGGGTGCAGAGACCGCTGAGCACGTCGTGTCCAGCCAAAAGACGCTGATATGCTGAGAATATAGTAGATTGCGGCCGCGATGCCATTTGTGAGGAAGAATGTCAACACGGGCTATAAGGTTTCTTAAGGAAAAAGGTATTGATTTTGAAGTGGTAGAATACCTGCACAAGAAAAAAGGGGCTGTCTTTGCAGCGCAATCTTTGGGGTTTCCGCTCGAAAGAACAATCAAAACCCTCGTTGTTGATCTTGGCAGAAAGAATCATGTGATTGTACTCATGCCGGGAGATAGGAATCTCGACTTAAAACGTCTTGCTGTATTCTTCTCGGTAAAAAGAGCCGCAATGGCAGACACAGCAACTGCAGAACGCTTGACCGGGTATTTGGTAGGCGGGATCAGCCCTTTCGGGACAAAACATGACCTGCCGGTTGTGATGGAACAAAGCCTTTTGAGGTTCGATAAAGTGGCTGTAAACGCAGGTAAAAGAGGGGTCATGTTGATTATGGAGGCAAGGGATATATTGTTGGCAGTTAATGGAGATGTCTGCAGGCTTGCTTCCGGTAGCCCTGATGTTGAGGAGGGATAGTGAAGGCCCGGGGTGCAGGGCGTAAGGCGCAGGGAAGAAGGATTTTGAATTGAGGGAGCATGGTGGGATTGCCCACCAACAAAGGCCGGGAAAAGATGAAAACACGTGATGCGTATCCGTAAAGAAGGAACGACGTGAAACTGGACACAGATTGAGGATAAAGACCATGACAGATACAAGACAGCTTCGTCTTACCGAAACAGTCGCCGGCTCAGGTTGAGCTTCGAAACTTCCTCCGGGGGACCTGGACAAGGCACTGTGCGGGATGAAATTCCCAACCGATCCGAATCTGATTGTAGGACTGCAACGGGCAGACGACGCAGGGGTCTATAAGATCACCGATGATATTGCCATCATTCAGACGGTAGATTTCTTTACCCCTATCGTAGATGACCCCTACTGGTTTGGGCAGATCGCTGCGGCCAATGCCTTGAGCGATGTCTATGCCATGGGCGGTGTTCCAAAGACGGCCATGAATCTGGTGGCCTTTCCGGTGAAAGAAATGGAGATATCCGTCCTCCGCCAGATCCTCCAGGGCGGATTGGACAAGATGAAAGAGGCTGGCGTCGTTCTTGTCGGAGGGCACAGCGTTGAGGACAAGGAGCTGAAATATGGATTATCTATTACCGGTTTCATTCACCCTAATCGTGTCCTTACAAAGAAGGATCTCAAAGCGGGAGATCGTCTGATACTCACCAAGCCGCTGGGCACCGGTATTATCAACACTGCTATTAAGGGTGGACTTGCCTCCGGCGAAACTATAGACAGAGTCACCCAACTGATGGCCACCCTGAACGCAAAAAGTGCAGAGATAATGAACGATTATCCTGTCCATGCCTGCACCGATGTTACCGGTTTTGGCCTGCTTGGCCATATTGCTGAAATGGTGGTCGATTCTGCATTTGGGGTACAGATTGAGGCAAGCGAGGTCCCGTTTTTACCAGAAGCGGCAGAATTTGCCGCGATGGGGCTGGTGCCTGCGGGGGCTTACAAAAACCGCGAGTTTCGGGAATGCATGGTGGATATCGCACCATCTGTGGATCCTCTCATTTGCGACATTCTTTTTGATCCGCAGACATCCGGGGGACTGCTTATCTGTGTGGAAAGTGACAGCGCAGACGGTCTTGTGGCGAAATTAAAGAAAGAAGGGGTCGATCAGGCTGCCATTATAGGAAAGGTATTGCCAGAACCAAGCGGAAGAATTGTGGTGAGTTAAGAAGATGAGTGTTGATGACAGTTTTTGCAGGAGGGAAACGCGTGATGATCGAAATAAACATCCCGGGTTTCGGCAGGTTGGAGCTTGACCATCTGGTATTAGATTACAACGGGACGATGGCCTTAGACGGCCAGCTTATCGAGGGGGTAAGCGAACGCCTGATTGCCCTTGCCAGAGAGATTACAATTCACGTCTTAACCGCCGATACCTTTGGACGGGTGGAGGAGAATGTCTCTGATATCCCTTGCGAGGTACATATCTTGCCGGTCGAGGCTCAGGACATAGGCAAAATGAACTATGTAGACCGACTGGGAGCAGCCAGGACCGTATGTATCGGGAACGGCCGCAACGACGCAATGATGCTCAAAAAGGCAGCGCTCGGCATAGCGGTTGTCCAGGATGAGGGTGCGGCTGCCGCGGCTGTTTTGTCTGCGGACGTGGTGGCACCTGACATATTGTCGGCGATTGACCTCGTCGTCAGGCCCCTTCGTCTGACGGCAACGCTGCGCTCGTAAAGGTTCTTTTATCAGGCCTGAATTGTAACTACTCAGGTTCAAAGTCGCGAGATTTCACCCCGGCAAATTTGCCGTAGGCATGATCAAGGTTCAAGGTGCAAGATTCAAGGTTAGACTGTAGCAATGGGAGTTTTTCAATTCTATCCAAAGGGGAAGTAGCTATGAAATTCAAATTAGGAGTGTGTTTGATTGGAATTTTTTCTTTTTTGCTGGCTGGGAACCCGTTTGTTATTGCTGGAGATTTGGACCCGCTTGTGGGTGTGAAGGGAACGCTCAGGATTGCCGGCAACGCACTCCAGATTCCGGCGGGTCTGTCTGACTCTGCGAGGACGTTGACCTCCCACATGGCCCTCAT
>QMMV01000407.1 GCA_003647435.1 Deltaproteobacteria bacterium
CTTCAAGGCCGAGTACATAGTCGCGGGTCACACCGTACTTGACAGCTCTTGGCCCCCCGGCACATTCTGCCACGTTGCCCCCGATGGTGCTGTAAGAAGCACTGGAAGGATCCGGAGGATAAAAAAGGGCTTTTTTCTCAACGACTTCCTGAAATTGGCCGGTAATTACCCCTGGTTCCACCTCGGCTACAAGATTTTCCGCATCTATCGAAAGTATTCGGTTAAATCTGGTCATCACCATGACGACCCCGCCGCGGACCGGAAGGGCGCCGCCGCTCATTCCAGTGCCGGCTCCCCGCGGAGTAACAAAAAACCTGGATCGATTGGCCAATTTTATGATGGCCGAAACTTCGCCCGAGTTTTTTGGAAATACTACAGCATCCGGCCGGACCTGGCGATTCGTGGCATCATAGGCGTAGCAGAGCAGGTCTTCTTCTGCAGTGGAGATATGCTTCGAGCCGACTATGGCCTCGATTTTGGGAATGATTGAAATCAAAGGTTGCCTGATTCGAGCTTTGCCGAAAAAAACTCTACCTGTTTCTTGACAGGTCCGTTTTCTCTAATCTGTTTCTCCACCGTGCCTATTGCATGAAGGGTGGTGGCATGATAACGGTTAAATTTTCTGCCAATGCTCTGGAGAGATTGCCCTGTATAGCGTCGGGCTAAATACATGGCAACCTGTCTTGGTTGGGCAATCCTGCGTTTGCGGGATCGGGAAAGGAGCTCCGTCATTGTAAGCTTGTAATATTTGCAGATAAGTTTTTGAATAGTTTCTATGGTTATTTCTTGAGAGCGTTTCACAATATTTTTAACTACGCTCTCTGCCAATTTTACTTCCGCTGGAACATTTAACAGAGAAGCCTTGGCCGAAACACCGATTAAGCCGCTTTCCAGCTGTCTTACATTCTGCGTGAGCTCGGTTGCAAGATATTCCATTACTTCTTCCGGGAGATCAATTCCTTTCGAGGCCGCCTTTTTCTTGAGAATACGAAGACGGGTTTCATAGTCGGGCCTCTCAATACTTGAAATAATACCTGCAGACAACCGTGACGTGAGTTTTTCGTCCATCTTCGGAATATCGCCCGGGAGGTATGTACCTGTGAAGATGAGCTTTTTCCCGGTATCATAGAGGGCGTCCAGCGTATAGGCGAGCTCTGTCTGTGTCTTTTGCTTTCCACTCAAAAACTGCACATCTTCCAGAATCAAGACATCACACTGCTTCCGAAATTTTTTCTTGAATTCTTCGATCCTGTCATGGCGGAGTGCATGGACCATGGCATTGGTAAAATCCTCCGCCGTGATATAGGAAACCCTGATACCCTGATCGTTATTCACGATGTGGTTTCCAACCGCTTGCGAGAGATGGCTTTTGCCAAGACCAACCTTTGAAAGCAAAAAGAGGCAGTTATGACAGCTCTTTTTTGAAGAGGCTAAAGAGAACGCTGCATTATAGGCAAAGTCATTGCATGTGCCTACCACGAATTGATCAAATGTAAAATCCTTCTGGAGTAGACAACGAGGCCCTCGAAAGCTCGAAATCCGAGGGAGCAAAAGTTGCTGGTCAAATGAAGAATAATCCCCGTCCACGGCATTTCTACTAACAACCTTCAGGATCACTGGCAACGGTTTCTGGCAAACTGTCTCGATCTCTTTTTTAATGAGAGGGAGGTAGTGGCGCGCAACCCAGGTTTTGAAAAAACTACTGGGACAACTGAGGACAATTTGATTATCTTTACATCCGGCCAGCTTGAGCGGCTCGATCCAGACGGCGAAATTGTGGTGTGGCATCTTTTTGTGGATCCGGGCTTTGGCCTGACTCCAGGCAGCCTGCATGGGATTCCTCCAAATGACTACAGGTACGTGAACCTCAAGCTAATCTCGCTGACGTCTATAATTGTATTTTTTGTAACACTTCAGCCCTTTTAAAAAATAGACATAGATGTCTCAAAAACTTGTTACTATTTTTTAAGTGCACATCGAAAAAGGGGAAAATAATGAATTTGAGCGATATATCTCAGATTTCCAGCTTCGCCCGCGCGAACAGGGCACTGTATTAGAGTATCCCCGGTTCCTTGTCAAACCGGAAAGAACCGAGTCTCGTGTCGTTTGTGAAATAGTTTTCAACACAAGACAACTATCTGTTATTACAGCGTTTATTATGAGTATCCATCCTGGAGCCTTATAATTCATCTCTTTCTGAAAATTCCTTTTTGTGTGAGTATTTTTCAGCCCTTGACGACTCTTGTATCAAATATTCACAATCGTTGCGATACGCTCAAAGTCTCATTTTCTCCTGTTTTCTTCGATTTTTAAAATATCTTAGCTAAAAGCTCACGTAAGACTATAAGGTTGCGTTTTAAAAGAGAAATTTTAGACTGGCCTTAGTCGCATCAGCAGGGCTCAGTGGTCAGGTTGAAAAGCCACAATTCCTCACGGATGGTTCTTCCCCGGAGAAAAATTTCTTTTGAGCAACAACCTGTATCGGTTTGACTTTTTCATGCCAAACATATAGCTGTTATTCAAGTTAGTGGTCGGTCCCGCCCCCGGGTAAACGGCATAAGTGAATGCCCACCACAACATCAATAATGTGTATCAGTTTAGATTTTTGGTATCATTTTAGCCTTTTGAAAATATTATCGCATACGGGCAATCCGGTATAGGCTGTCTCACTGTCTGAGAGCGTTAGCGAGCGTTAAGAAAGAACAGTTAAGC
>QMMV01000408.1 GCA_003647435.1 Deltaproteobacteria bacterium
CTCGCACGCCCTTGCCTGGCTCCTCTCGCAAAAGGGAAAACTCCCCCCCGAAACCGTAGCTGTAATAAACCTCTCAGGCCGAGGCGACAAGGACGTATCAATAGTAGAGCAGCATAGATCAGTAGAATGACATGTATAGACAGACAGATAGATAAAACGCCCGCAGGGCCTCAAATTATAATAATACTTTAGCCAAGCGAGATATTCGCTTGTCATTGGCGCGTACCGTACCGCCGGCATCTTGCCGGCCCTGTCATTCCCGCGAAAGCGGGAATCCAGAATAAAACAGCGTCCGCCGTAGAGCCTGCCCTGAGCGTAGCCGAACGGGCGGTTTCCTGATGCAGCATTCGTTAAGGACAAGTATACCATGACAACCTACAAACAAACATTCGCCCGGCTAAACCGAAGCGCCTTAATCCCCTTCTTCGTAATAGGCGATCCCGACTACAACACAAGTCTCGACCTGGTCAAAACCGCCATCGACGCCGGCGCAGACGTGCTCGAATTAGGCATCCCCTTTTCCGACCCCATAGCCGACGGCCCAACCATCCAGGCAGCAGACATCCGCGCCCTCGCAGCCGGCATGACCACCCACAAGGCCCTAAAGTTCATAGCCCAAGTCGCCGCATACTCCCCAATCCCCATAGGCCTGCTGGTCTATTACAATCTCGTCTATCAGTACGGCCCCCAAAAATTCTTCACCGATTTCAAAGCCGCAGGCGGCTCGTCGGTCCTCGTAGCCGACCTAAGCATAGACGACGAAGCCGAAATATCACCCCTTGCAAAAGCCGCAGGGCTGGAGACGGTCTTCATGGTAACCCCCAACACCGCCCAGGAAAGAGCCGCCAAAATCGCCCAACACACCACAGGCTTCATCTACACCGTAAGCACCCTGGGCGTAACCGGCGAAAGAGCAACACTGTCCGACATGGTAAAACCACTAATCACCAGACTAAAAGCCCAAACCGAAGTACCAATCTGCGTAGGCTTCGGAATAAGCACCCCCCAACAAGCCAAAGAAGTAGCCGCCGCAGGCGCCGACGGAGTAATAATAGGTTCAAGAATAGTAAAAATAATAGAACAAAACCCAAAAAAACCCAAAAAAATGAAAAAAGAACTAACCAACTTCATAAAAAACGTCAAATCCGCTCTCGAATGACATATAGGATCTCCCCGCCAATACTCACTGGCTTGTCTCACCCCATATTTCCTTAGTCATTTTCATCTGCATACTAAGTCACTTTTTTTTCTATTCCATATTCGTCATAGACGTCAGACTTATCAGGTTGTACCCAATGACTGTGCGAGAAAGTGGGGACCTCTCGATCAAACTCCTTCAGAAGTTCCTGTCGCGCAGCACGCCAGAGGGCAAAGATTTGCTCTCGACACTTCTTACGTTTTTGCTTTGGCGTGATATCCCCGTGGCCGAGATCTCGGACAATCCCATAAACATCTTTGAGAGGCTCAAACGGGTACAGGCTATTTCCGTCGTTTTCATTCAGATTGTAGAACACGCCACGTACCTCATCAATTGAAATCCCGATTGATCTCAGAACGTGAGCATGCTGCTCCTCCGTTGGGTTATCAAGATATGTGTAATGCACACTATCCTGCATAGCCTCGACAAGCCTGGACCAAAGCATTCGCAATTGTTGAAGATAGCTTGATCTCCGCTGAAGGCAGTACCCCAGCCATGCAGCGGGCATTGCAATTACAAAAGGTATCATGTCCTTGAAGGTGGAGTAGACTACATCGTCATCAGTTTTATCGAAAACACGGATACTTATACCCACAATAGTAGCGATCCCGTAGATTGCAACTGCAATACCAAAAAACCTTGTCAGCTTACGTTTTGTCATGATGCTTTCCCCACTAATGCCAACAACCCACCGTCCCACCATATTCTACATTGCAAATAGATATGCATCTTCATTTTCTGCCAAAATACCAGGAACGCTGCCAAGCCGTTCTATCAGAACTCTTGATAAATAGAGCGATTCGTAAGTGTCGTGTGAACGGCCCAACAATGTTGATTGAGTGGATTTGCCTGCCGCTATCTCAAAATATTCCAGGTTAAGGTGGTCGGGCAGTTTTTCACCGTGCACCTTATCGCCCATGCGACCATCATAACTGACAATATAAGCAACACCCTTTTCGTTCAACCTTTCCAGTGTTTCTACGAAATCGTCAAACAGGACGGTCGCGCAATACCGTTGGTCCCGGTCTTGGCATACTCCTTGGTAAGGAGGGTCCATATAGACAACGTCTCTTGCAGTCGCCCGTTTCAATACTGTTCTATAATCTTTGCTGCTGACCCGTGTCGTATTGCCAAGGAGTTCGGAAATAAACAATATATTCTGCGCCATCTTCTCCGGACGCATGCCTTTACGGCGATTGTCGGGACTGTTATTGAACTGACCGCTACGATTATATCTTATCGCAGCTTTGACGCACCGGGCCAGCAGATAAAGAAAACAGACGGCCGAATGTTCCTTATTAAACTTGTCTCGTACGCGATTGTAGAAGTCTCTTTCATCCCCGTGTTGCGCCTTCCACAGTTTTCTATATCCGCGAAGTAGCGTCTCGGGCTTGTCAAGGATTTCTCTCCAGAGGGCGGCTATTGGTTCATGGGCGTCGTTTATCCAGTATTTGCGAGCCTTTCTCGAGCAGGCCGCAGCAACGGTCACAGCAGCAGAACCGGCAAAA
>QMMV01000409.1 GCA_003647435.1 Deltaproteobacteria bacterium
CCTGTCTCTTATTGGCTGGATCAGGTTTTCAAAAAGGGTCTTGTAGCAGAATACCTGCTGGGGTGTGGGAATGATATGATAGTCCGGTAGGATGCCTGAGGTAAGGACCTCTTTCCAGATGAAGTTTTTGGTGATCTTTTGCTGTAGCATCCCCTTGCTCCTGATACTGTTACGGGGGATGTTACAATCATAGGAGAATGAAAATCAAAGAAGAGAGGCAAAGGCTGTCATATATAGGCAGGGAAAATTTTTGAGCACTCCGATTCTAATGGGGTTGGTTGATACGGTTATTATCTTCTTTCTTGAATATAGCTGGGAAACAATTTTTTAAAGGCCGGCAAGTAATATTCTTTTAGATTCGTTCCTCTCCATCTTTGTGCTTGAAATTCGTTTTCAAGAAATATTATGAATTTGCTACAAAATTCTTCAATAAGTTCTTTTTTATTTAGAATGATATCCATATGCATCCGTCGATACCCTGTATCTCCATAATCTCCTTCACCGTAATTGTAGTCTTCAATTTGGAATCTGACTTGATCATCTTCATAAGGCAATATGCGTATCACCTTTATCTCACCTTCCTCATCAACTTCAATGAGTTGAGGGATTGAGCCCTGGATTAATCCATAAAAGAGATAGGCGATTTCAAATGCAGGATTAAAAACATCAGATACATGTACGGTAATTTCTGCATCTCTTGTTTTGAAAGTAACATATATCCAACCGACTAGGTACTCAAGACTACCTTCTGGATGCTTTATTTCTATTGACAGATTTTTCCCTTTCATCTCATATAGGGCACAGCCAACCTGCCGCTATGGAGTGTCAGGGGAATAGTGGCCAGGTGCAGCGCCTTGTTGGCCTTTGATTTCTTCTAACCATGCCCGGTTCCATGCAATACGATAACCTCCTAATTGTTCAATGGTGGAACCGATTATATCAGGACTTCGTATTCTTTGAATCCTCTTTACTTGAATAGTACACACTAAATGCCGATCTAAGCCAAAGCCAGAAAGCCGCCTACGACGATAGTCTTTACAAAAAACACTGATACGAGCGAATCCCAAGGGAAGAAAACGAGAAATATTGAATATTGACGTTCTGCGACGTGCTTCTGAAAGAGTTTTTCGAATGATTCTTCTTCTAAATTTTCGGATGAGGTCTTGCCCCACATCGCCAGCCGGCAAATCCAAGAAAATATTGCCGTTAAGCGCAGCCCCCCATCCATTCCTGTGAATCTTCGCTTCACGTACGTGTATTTCGGGCCAACCAAGTTGCCTCCTTATGTCTGATAAAACGATTGGCAAGTGCAGTTTGACACTCAACACAATATTATGAATCCGAGCGATTAATCTGGGTGTTTTTATTCGGGGCACATAAAATATAAGACCATCTTGTATCACACCCTTATAATCTTCAATGACAGTTTTTTTCTTATTCCTTAGTTCATGAAGCTTTTTGCCATCGAATGCCGCCCACCCTGGCAAGGATGAAGTTGAGCGAATCGATAAAAAATAGCGATCATAGCCGGGAGCAAACCTTTCAGCAAGAACTCCTGTCTGAAATGTAGATATTTGGACTTTGCCGAAATCCGAAGTGTTTGGCCGGCAATACACTATCAATTGATTCAATCCGGTGAATCTTGAGGGTGTACAACCGATCACTTCCCACCACGGAGCCTTCGTTTCCTCTTTTAGCTCATCCAACAGGAGCTGTTGCGGTAACTTATAGCCATGTGGCTGGTTTACAAGAAGAAAAATAGAAAATCCAAGCGCCAGAGCATTGCAGGTGTCAAGAAGATCATCAAAAGTTCGAACAATATCTGTGTCACTGTGTGTCTCTTCATTACCCTTTTTATCACGGTAAAGAATTTCGTTCTGAAGATAGGTAATACCTCCGTGAGCGATGGCATTTCGTACGATATGCTTGTATGGGTTGACAACCTCGTACAAACTGGTTTTCCCTAGTTCCTGAACGATTGGCCATAGGTCAAGGCCGTCTGTTCCCTTGCCACGGTCAAGACGCGAGAAATGGGCAACTATACGGCAAAGTGGGGCAAAGACAGCCTCGGTAAGCCTAAGATATGTAGGGTGGATTTGTTGATCGATGAATCTAATGAGCTCGAAGTCATCAAGTTTCTCGAAAAAGTCATGCCAGTCCAAGTTGTTGACCTCTTCGAGATGAAGGAATGCACGGTTCAACTCGGCATCATGCTCAAATAGATATTGCTGGAAAGCAGCTTGGCTAGTTCGGTTTCTATCCTCTAACCATTTCAAAAACTTGCTATAAACAGAGTGCGAATAAAAGCGCTGTGGTGATCTTGTGATGTACTTGTGAATAGAAAGGAAATGCTCATGTGCACATCGTGTCAGTTCTGGAAACCTCTTCTTGATATCTGCACGATTCCGTGCATGGGTACTCCGAAGGAGGGGGTTTTCAAGTATGTCACGAAGAACTTCCATTTCCATTCAAGGCCAACGACAAGGGTCACTTGCCGACATGGAGCAAGCCCGAAGGGCGCAGCGGAATGGCGGTCAAGTGGACCCGCTTGTTCAAGTTAGCCGCTACGCGGCAGGTTTCCGAAACTGGCATTGACGATTTTCAGTATTTCGGTGTATTCTAAAAAAAAGCACCATCGGTATTTATTATCAAACATCATAGGTGTCCAATTAAGAACTAATAGTTGTTATATAACCTATTAAAAC
>QMMV01000410.1 GCA_003647435.1 Deltaproteobacteria bacterium
GTTATGGCAGTCTTTGCCTGGTTTCCCATGTTGGTCCTCTCTTAATCATTACTTTGTGTAGATACCGATGCCGGATATCGGAATAAGACAACGACCATCAATACATCATCGGATATCGGGCATCCGGCATCTTGCCCTGAATCCTTCAACCCCTGGTACATTCGTATTTCTCAACCTCTTTCAGCAAAACCTCAACAAGTCTCTCTTCCGGCACTTTCCGAACAACTTTTCCTTTCTTAAACAGCACCCCGTGTCCCCTGCCGCCGGCAATGCCGATATCGGCTTCCCGTGCTTCTCCCGGTCCGTTTACCACGCATCCCATGATGGCAAGGCGCACAGGAGTGGTGCTTGTGACCAGAGCGGATTCCACTTGCTCCACGAGCTTGACCAGATCAATCTCGCACCTGCCGCATGTCGGGCAAGAGATAATCTCACGGCCTCGCTGCCGGATTCGCAGGGCTTTGAGTATCTCAAACCAAACTCGGACTTCATCTTTGGGGTCGCGAGTGAGCGATACGCGAATGGTGTCCCCGATTCCGTCTAACAGAAGGATACCGATACCCAAAGCGGACTTCACCGTCCCAGAAAGCAGGCTTCCGGCCTCGGTTACCCCCACGTGGAGTGGCAGATCAGTTTTTGAAGAAAGGAGACGGTAGGCCTCTACGGTCCGGGGGACGTCGGAGGCCTTGATCGAAACCTTAATCTCGTGGAAATCAAATGATCTAAGGAGTTCTATATGCTGCATCGCACTTTCTACCATTGCCTCGGGAGTGGCCTGACCGTATTTTTTCAGTAGGCGCTTTTCCAGTGAACCCGCATTGACACCTATGCGGATGGGAATACCACGGGCTCGCGCCGCCCTTGCCACATCCCTGACATTCTGTTTTCCGCCGATATTACCCGGGTTAATGCGCAGGGCATCTGCTCCGGCCCGGATGCTGGTTAATGCTAATCGGTAATCAAAGTGAATGTCGGCAATGAGAGGAATAGAGATCTGTTTTTTGATTCGGCTGATAGCCGCCGCCGCCGCCTCATCCGGCACAGCTACCCTGACAAGGTCACAACCTGCGGTTTCCAGGCGGTGAATCTGTGCCACGGTTGCAGCTACATCCTGGGTGAAGGTATTGGTCATCGACTGGACGGTAATCGGCGCATTCCCGCCGACTTTCACCCCGCCGATTGATATCTGACGGGTCTGCTTGCGCATGGCTCTAATTTCCATCCTGCGGCAAATCCTTCAGCGTTTTGTTGATTTCCCTCTGCCTTGCCTGATTATCGGCAAACAAGCCGAGGGCGCGCTCGAGATGGAACCTGGCGATTTTAAATTGCCCTTTTTGTTTGTAATATATTCCCAGACCATAATGCGCCTCTGAAAGCTTGCCCAACTTTCCGTAAGTTTGCGCGAGATAATAAATTGCCGGAAGGTAGTTTGCTTTTTTTTTCTCCAGCGCTCTAAAGGTTTCCAGGGCACCGTTCAAATCGCCTGTTTCCATCTGCACTCGTCCTAAAAGAAAGTGTGCCTCTACATCTTTTGAATTGGCGGAAACCACCTCGCTCAATGTCTTTTGTGCCTTGCCGTATTTTCCCATGTGGAAATATGTCTTGCCAAGGTCACGGAGAATATCTGTATCGAAAGGGCGCAGCTCCACAGCCTGTTTGAAGTTTTTTACAGCCTCGGTCCTTTTTGCCTCTCGATCAAAGAGAAGCCCTTTTCCATAGTAAATCAGGGCATCATCCCGACTCTTCCTGAGTTGAGCATCAAAAAAGTTATGGGCTGACATCGTGTCCCCGTACAGGGCAATTACCCTGATTCGCATTTTTTGAAAATCTGTTCGGTCTATATGCCTTCGTGACTTCCTCCATCCTGGATGGGCCTGTATCCAAGTATCCAGATAGCCCATCCTTGCCACTATAGCCGGGTGAGTCATCAGGTATGATGGGATTTGTTTTGATCCGAACCAGTTTTTTTCTCGTATCTTGTGCAAGATTCTCAAGAGTCCTTCACCCCCGTATCCGGCCTTCGTCAGATACTTTAGTCCAACTTGGTCGGCTTCCATCTCGTTTTCACGACTGTAGCTCAAAGAAAGTGACTCACCCGCGGCAATCGAGCCTGTTGTAATGGCGCCTGTAACGGTAGGGCTACTGCCTAAGAAAACCCCTGTTAGTACTCCGGCCAGTGTCGCCAGCCCGATTTTTTTGCTCCGATCTATTCGTTCGGAGATATGACGGCATAAGACATGGGCAATCTCGTGGGCCAGTATACCGGCCAATTCCTCTTCGTTTTCCATGGCAGCAAGAAGGCCGGTGTAAATAAATACATGGCCTGCAGGTGCCGCAAAGGCATTATAAATATCTTCCTTCACTACGTAGAATCTGAACCGAAAAGGCGGGGATGAATGTTGCTCAACGATCTGTTGTCCCACTTTAGTTACGTAGCCTGTGATGGATGGATCATCAATAATGGTGCAGCGTTTTTTGACATTGCGCATAAACTCCCTTCCAAGCACCTCTTCTTCGGCCGTGGTTAGACAGGCGTGAGACAGAAAGGATCCGTAAGCCTCAGCATGCGAGAGTGTTACTACTGTGACCAGGATGACGGTCAGGACCGATTTAACAAGCGGCATTGTTCTTCTGACAAAAGACAGGCACAGATGTTTTCAAAAGCCGTAACACTTTAGCTCTTTTAAAAAACAGACATACGGA
>QMMV01000411.1 GCA_003647435.1 Deltaproteobacteria bacterium
AGGGATAACGCCGCCTCTTCGGCTATCCTTGATCGCCTCCTTCATCGGGGGCACCTCCTTCACTTCAAGGGAAAAAGCTACCGCCTCAAAGAGGCCGCATCCCGGTTATCGGAAATCAAAAGAAAAAACCAGGGTGAAAAAGGAAACAGTATGGACCTTTCTTCTCAACATTAGTAACCTAAATCCTGTCGCCGGGGTGGGGTATTTTGACCCGGCCACAGGTGGGGTACTTTGAAGTGGCCATCGGGGACAAAGGGCTTACGTAAGCCTCGGCAAGCCTTTTTAGCGAAGGAAAGCATTAAGGAAATTCTTGGCGATTTCGTTCCATATTTTGAAGATCAGCTTCCTGAAGATATAATCAAATTGCTTGGCATTCAAACCGAAGTGACCTCTGAGAAGCTTGTGTCTTTATTGGAAGAATATTCAGAGAGGAAGGATAACGGTAATAAAAATCTTGCAGAGCGAATATATCGAACACTCGGCTCCCGAGAGCTTTCTGATGATATCCTTAAGCGTTTTCAGCAAGCAAAGTTAATTTTTGTACCAGGTGCTTCAGGGCAGCACTGGGTTTCAACAAAAGGTGCGATTTGGAAAGACCTTAGTGATACCCTTTGCGACGATTTTGTCTATCTGGAGAAAAAATATGGTGCCCACCTCAAAGAATTTTTTGTCGATCAATTAGGAGTGAAAGAGAATGTTGACAAAGAAACCTTTGCGCAGCGATGGTTAACGCTACAGAAGGATACCAATAGACAACCCGACGAAATCGAAAATGTCCTTGCAAGAGTTTACCGAGAGCTGTTGCCTATTTTCAATATGAACGAAGATGAGCGCCCTTCGTGGTGGGAAGGATTTGTCTCAGATGCGAGGATATGGACTCAAAGCAAGAATTTTCAAAAGCCTTCGTCCGTATATGTACCGGATGACGGGGAGTTGAAGAAGATTTTTAATGGAGAAAATGTTTACTTTGCATGGCGGCCTCCGAAAGATGCTTTCTCTGATTGGGAGCCGTTATACCGGGCACTTGGACTTCCTTATTTATCTGAAAGCATTAATATCTCCCTTTTGGAAAATAGTGGTTATCTCACACATGATAATCCCGAATTCATCACAGAGTCAGCGAAGATACTCATCACGACGTGGATTAGAGAAAAGAAGCCCACAGATTTTAGACGGCTTTTTGAGAATAATTCTATACAGGCACTTTTTGAAACAAAGGAGGCGTATGCTCCATATCTCCAACTTGAATACCGCCTTGATAACAAAATGAAAAGGAGAAATGCTGATTGCTTTTGGGACAAGCGAAATCGGAAATTGATCATTTCGGAAAATGCTGATGCCTACAAGAAGAACGCTATATCAAGGACGCTGGCGCGTGCATTGATGCCAAACCGTGCATACAAGGAGTTATCGGATTGGATCGAATTAACGTTAGGCGAAGAAGATTGGCGATGGAGGATTGAGCAGAAGGGCTGGAGCATTCCTGATGAAGTAAATAGTATGGTTGATGTTGTCATTGAACCTAGTAATAAGGGAGAAGCATTGATTCGAGATAACCAAGTCAAGGTGAAATCAGCGGAAAATAATAGGGAAGGAATCGAGAAGACTGATATGGCCGAAACGTCATCTAGTGCAATTGCGGAGAATATCTATGTAGAAACGGATAACCAGGTTGGTGACGTAAGGGACAATGACAAGATGGAAAAAGAAGGTTCTCAAGGATTATTAGGGAACCAGAGAAACAAGTCATCGAAAAATGATTTCGTTGAAAGGCCTTTCGATTACATTTCTGAGTTTAAAAATGCTTTTAACAAGCCTGGCAAAACCCAGATAGAATTTTCAGAGAGGGATTCAGGCGTTGTAAGAAATCCTGACGGTCGTCGGGGGAAAAGTTATGAACAACATAAAAAACGTTTGCATGCTGAACCAAGCCCGGAGAAAAGACGCAAGGAAACGATGCGCACAATCCTTGAAGGACCAGACGAACAGGTGCGGGAGTATTTATCCCAATTTTATGGTGGGAAGTGTCAGATTTGCGGCAAGACTTTTCCTGAAAGGAATGGAAATCCATTTTTCATAGCCAACTACATTGTTCCCAGGAAGCACGCACGATTTGTAGATACTCCAGCCAATGCCCTTTGTCTATGTGCGGATCACTTTGCCAAATGGCAGCATGGTGCTGTTGAAGGGGATAATATCATAGAACAAATAGATGGTTTCAAAACGAAGGCAGAAGGTGGTAATATCAGTCCGACACTGAAAATTAGACTGTGCGGAGAAGAATGTGAAATCGAATTTAGAGAAAAACATCTTCTCGACCTTCAGGAGCTTCTTAACGCGTCTGAAAGGTAAAGGTAATCGACGTGTTCTGCCCGGGTGATGCGGTCTCGTTCGGCAAGGGACGTGATTCTTGAAACCCTGCGGGATTTCCGATTTTACAGGACCTGCTGCGTTGCGCCGCCTGTGCGTGTCCCGCACGCAGACAGGCGCTTCGGATTCACTCACTGCGGCGTACTAACAAGTACGCCTCATTCGTGGAATCCTCTCGCCCGGGCCTTGCATTGCCGGTAAGCTTTGGAAATCGCTCAATTTTAGGTGATCACCGATTTTCGCGCTAATTTAACCGTCACAGAAATATAAGATTTTTGAAGTCAACGAATCATCTAAATTTGAGATTAAGATGAACGCCATCAAGCCAGGAC
>QMMV01000412.1 GCA_003647435.1 Deltaproteobacteria bacterium
GTCTGGCCCTCTGGATTTCCCGCCGGACAGGAAACGGGCTCTTCCGCTTAAGCATCTGTTCGCCTGCACTTGCCACCCTTTCCTTGACTTGCGGATTGTGAATTCGGCTGGATTGCCTCCGGCGTCCGGCCCGGGCGCGACTTTCCGCAAGCGCCTTCGCGACAGCACCGCGTCCCTCGCTGACGGCGCGCGAGAGGATGACTATCTCTCCGAGCTTCTGGCGAGCAAAGGCCATCCACCCTTTAAGGTCCTCGTCCAATCTGTCTTCGAGCTCCAGGTCAATGGGACAGTGAAGAAGGGAGCAGGATGGTCCGATAAGGATGCGGTCGGGACCAAGTTTGCCCACCGCCTTTTCAATAAGTTCCAGCGCTTGATCCAGATTTGCCCGCCAGACGTTCCGGCCGTCAATCACGCCGAGCGAAAGCATTGAGTTTTCTGAAACCTGATTCAGGGCCGGGTCGAGTTGCTCCGGCGCGCGAACAAGGTCCAGGTGAAGTGCTGTTACAGGCAGTCGCAGCGCAGCAGGGAGGTTTTCCTTCAGGTTGCCGAAATAGGTTGTCAGGCAGATTTTGAGATTGCTGGCTACCCCGTTCAGATAACCATACGCCTTATCAAAGGCCGACAATGCGTTCTGATCGAGGTCAAGGACAAGGACCGGCTCATCAATCTGGACCCATTGAGCACCGGACTTCATTAGCCTGTGAAGGATTTTGCCATAAATAGGCAGCAAATCTTCCAGCAGGACAAGTGTGTCCAGCTTCTCTTCGCGGCTCTTGCCGAGGAGGAGGAATGAAACCGGTCCGAGAAGTACCGGACGCGTCATGATGCCGAGTGATAGGGCTTCTTCGAATTCGTCCACCGGTTTAGTCGAAGCGAGCCCAAATGTTTGTCCTCTTTCGAATTCGGGAACGAGAAAGTGGTAGTTAGTGTCAAACCATTTCGTCATTTCCATTGCGGGGACTTCATCCAATCCGCGAGCCATAGCGAAATAGGTGGCCAGGTCCACATCCTCGCCCTGCCATCCGAAGCGGTTCGGGACTGCTCCTACCATTGCGGCCGTGTCAAGAACATGGTCATAAAGTGAAAAGTCATTCGATGGGATGTGCTCAATGCCAATCTCCTGCTGGAGCTTCCAGTGCTGTTGGCGTAGTGCTTGTGCGGCGTCCCTGAGCTTATCCGGCCCGATTTTACCGGCCCAGAAACTTTCAACGGCTCGTTTTAGTTCGCGTTTTGTCCCTATTCGGGGAAAACCGAGATTTGTTGTAATTGCCATAGTCTATTATCCCCCTTTTGATCCGGTGTGTTGCATGTGGTGCCTCTAACCCGCAGTTTTTAGCCGCCAGGACTCCAACCTTGACCCCTGAACCCCTGCACTTTGAACGTGAGTACGTACAATGAAAAAATCCCCGGACCGATAAATCAGCCCGGGGATTTCCCTGTTTTATCCTCAAACTGTTCTGAGTCCACAGCCCGGCGCGCGAGGCTTGCGGAATACTCTATCTTGCGGCAGGTCTTCTGGCTCCCCCGCCCTTTTAGCGACCTTCCCATCCCGGCTTATAGGAACAGTGGTATATGAATGCCAAAAGGGTTCCCTTTTCTTGAGAGAAAAGGGCGGGGTTACAGCGGCGGGCCCGCTCCCGCTTTTAACGGGATTCCCTATTAAGCCCGAAAGGCACCACAAGTGCTTCTTCCTTATGCGAAAACCTGACCTGATGTCAAGACAAAATGCGAGATCAACTTCGAGCTCAAGGCGGCCTTTAGACTGCAAAGTTAAATGGACAGCGGGTCTGATTGCGCTTAGAGTTCAAAGACGGCCTTTACCGGGAAGTGATCTGAAGCGTAGATCCCGCCTATTGGTTCCTGAAGGACCTCGCACGTTACGAGGTTGAGAGGGCCACGATAAAGAATCCAATCAATATAGCCGGCTGTTGGCTTTCCTGTAAACCCGTGGTGGGTGCCGGGGTACGGTTTTTGAAAAGTCTCTTTAAGATTTAAGCCTTCATCGCCGTTTGCCTCTTTACAAGTCAGCCATCGGTAGCACTCGTTTTCGGGCGTGGCGTTAAAGTCTCCCGTGAGTATCAGAGGTATATCTTTTGGGTATTGAGCCAGTTGATGCTTGAGAACCCGGGCTGCTCCCATCTGGGCGGGTGTCTCAAAATCAAAGTGGGTATCAATACAAATCAATGAACGGCCGTTGATCCGGAAAAGTCCAAGGGTGGCCTGCCGGGGGTAGTGACTTCCAAAAGATTTGCTGGGGATATGGGGGGTTTCACTCAGGAAAAAATCCAGGTGTTCTCTGCAAGTGATTGATCTATCATAAAACAGGATATTGTGTTGCCAGAATTCCGGTGCGGGACTTCGTCTCCCTATATATTTGTAGTCGGGCAGGTGATTAACCAGAAAATCAATCTGGAAAGAATTTGCTTCCTGCGTGGAAATGAAATCGGGATGGTGCCCCTTAAAGAGTTTGACAATTGCCTGTTTTCGATATTTCCATGCATTCGGCCCATCGTCGGCAAGGCCAAAACGCAGGTTAAGAGAGAGTACTGAAATTGTTTTCATGGTATCAGTTGTATCAGTTTAGCTTTTTGAAAATATTATTGCGGACAGGCCATCCGATTGGAGACCGTCTCAAACTCGAGCCTAACTGAGCGTAAAGAAAAAACAGCGCTTAGAAGTTCAAATAACATCCA
>QMMV01000413.1 GCA_003647435.1 Deltaproteobacteria bacterium
CCCTGCAACCTATCTGAAGGGTGAGGATGGCATCGGAGAGGTTAATGATTCCATCTTCATGAACATCACCGAGAAGACTGAATGTGGCAACGACATTCTTTTCGGCGTCCATCGTGACTGAGCAGGTATCAGTACCTGAACATTCACATCCAGACCAGCCTGAAAAGACACAACCCGCATCCGGCGTGGCAACAATGACAACCTGAGTCCCCTGATAGAATAGCCCCGAACAGCAAGAGCCGCAGTTGATACCGGCAGGAAAACTTACAACGTCGCCGTGTCCCGGTCCGGATTTGGAAACATTCAGTGTATACTGCTGGATGCTGGTTCCGGTTAGGTGTATGCCGAGAATACCTGCGATGCTTTCTGTGCTATCATCTGCATCAGGACAACAGATAGTGAGTCTATATCGATCGTTTACACCTGATTCATAGGGATAGTAGGAGCCAGTGCCACCGGGATTTTGCTTCAATGAGGCGCCGAGCAGATATGTCAAGGTGGTAAATGTGTAGTTTATGTCAGAATCTGCAGGCAAGACGATAAAATTTTCGTCTGTATGCATAACCGAACTATAAAACGCCTGATTTGAATATCCGTTATAACCCGTTATCGTACATTGTCCGTCCAGGATCACCTTGTGAGTATTGAAATCATCCTGATTCTCAAATACCCCCTGCAAGACGAACTCTTTCCCAAAACCAATATCTTCATCTGAAACCATGACAACAAAGGCTTTTTCCGTGGACTTGTTGTTTGCGGCCGCAGTTACAATGACTCTGCTTGCGGTGCCCTCTGCATCGGCAACTGGTGTAAGGGTGAGGATGTTTTCGGCCAGTGCGGTTTCCACCGCGTCTCTGTTCGTATTTATCACGGCTATATCGAGCGGATCACCATTTTCGTCCCTTGCATCGATCAATATCTTGTGCGGTTCCGTGTTGGATGAATTCAGCAAAATATCCCTCAAACTTGTGTGAATGACGGGGGCAACATCGAGGCTCGCATCTATTGCCTCCTTTTCGGCGTCTGTCATCTCTTCGGTAACAATTGAAACAGTATACTCCGTGTGTTCATCATCATAAGGATAGAACCCCCCCGTTTCGCCATACAGGGAGAGCCTGATCGTATAGCGGCCTGGAGGCAGGTTTTTCGATATTGGGTCGGCGCTCGAAACAAGCATTGAATGGCTGGAATCGTATATCGATACATAAAATGCCTGATTCTGATAACCCCTGTTTCCAGCAATCGTGGTTTCTCCTTTGAGATAAACATCGTATCTATCCGCGTCTTTTTCGTAATCGAATTTGCCTCCAATCTCTAACCCGGTGATGCTGTCTTCTGATTCCAGGTTCAACGAACAATCCGGACCGCTGCATGGCTTGATATTATAATAGATCGTCAGCCCCTGAGCCGGGTCAAAAATATAGTCGCCTGCCTGCACAGTGTCATCCAGAAAATAGTAATCATCATAATGTCCGCCCCAGCCCATATTCACATGAACCTTTCTGCCTGTTTGGTCTGAGCTGTAGCCATCCGCAACAGTCATGTGCCCCGGAAAAGAAAGCAATACCGGCCTTTCTGCATCGATTTCAGTTTTCAGTGTCTCAAAAAATGACGTTGTATCCTGGTTATCCATACTCGCCAGGGTATTTGAATATCCAAAATTTTCTATCAAGGCATTGGAATTGATGGCAGCACCTGAATTATCTAAGCTGAAAGCGGTGTGATTTACCACGCCGATATCCCTTATCAACAGCGCAACCTCATCTTCCATGTATTCTGCCTGTATGCCATCAAGAATATCCGGCATGTTTTCCCAGTGATAAGGCCTGAAAAGAACAGCCTTCAACCGCTGATCGTTCCAGTCGTAGACGGCGACACCATTTCCTCTCTGTGGATAGCGGTGGTATGTCATGATCTGGGCCATAGCGACATTGACACAGCCTGCAAGAACCTTCTGGCCATCGATCTCCGGCAGGAATTTGTTGAACGGGATACCCTGATTCCACCGTGTTGTGAGCAGATGGGTATCCGGAGTATATGAAAGCGTGGTCCTACGTGTTCCAAAGGTCAAAAGAAAATCCCACCTTTCTTTCGCTTCACCGGAGGCAGTGCCCTGCGTGGTTCTGCTTTTACTTGTCAATGCCCTGATATTATATTCCATTTCCGAGAAAAGAAATTCCTTGTACGCCTCCGGTAACGTCTCGAAATCAGAAACTAATGAATATGCCTTAATCGGAGTCAGGGACTTTGAAGCAGATATAAGGATGTAGCCGCCATCCTCTAAGCTTGCTAAGTATGCAATAGGAACCTTTGATAGAGTGAGAGTAAGCCGGTTAGCTTCAATGAGCTGAGTTGAAATAACTTTTTTGTCGCTGTTGAGGTATTTCAGGAAATTCCCGGCAACAACGTCGTATTCACTTTGTCCTGTGACAGGCGGCGTCAGGCCAAAGAGAACTGCAAAGAGAGCCGGTAGAAAAACGGTGAGGTAAAACTTTTCGAACAACTCAGGCATCGGGCACCTCGCGAGGTACTTTGCTCAACGTGGAATGAAACTGCGTGGGTAAAACCCTTCTTAACGGCCTGTTGCCCAAATCCCTTTTCGCTTGGTCTAAAACGTTTTTTGACAAATCGTATCAGTTTAGCTGTTTCAAAAAACAGACACAATGAGCATACGGGCAATCCGGTATAG
>QMMV01000414.1 GCA_003647435.1 Deltaproteobacteria bacterium
ATTATGGATATCTACTTGCGCTGTTGCAGCCTCGATCAGGGAATGATGGAAAAAATAAAAATCTGTATCATTTTAGATTTGTGAAAATATTATTGCGGATAGGACATCCGATTGGAGACTGGCTCACTGTCTGAGAGCATTAGTGAGCGTTGAGAAAAAACAGTAGGGTGGATATTCGTCCTTGACGAGAACTGATATCATGACCGAATGGATGTTATTTGAACTTCTAAGTGCTGTTTTTTCTTTACGCTCAGTTAGGCTCGAGTTTGAGACGGTCTCCAATCGGATGTCCTATCCGCTCCATATGTCTGTTTTTGAAAAGAGCTAAAGTGGTAGAAAAATCCTTTGTTGCCCACTATGAGCGCAAGCTTCACTACGTGTCCATTGTTCCAGTATTCCAATTGCGAGCGAAGCGAACTAAGTTCTGTAACACCTCGGCACGTTTAAAAAAGCGACACAGAATTTTTCAAAAACCGAACTTGTAATATTCCGGTAAGGAGAAAAAAAGAATGCCTAAGATGAAGACAAATCGGGGCGCTGCCAAGCGATTTAAGGTAACAAAAACAGGAAAAATACTCCATGCAAGCTCAAATGCGAGTCATCTCCTCACAAAAAAAACATCCAAGCGAAAGAGGAACCTTCGCAAGGGCAATATCGTTGACAGTGACAACATAGCTACGGTGAAGCGACTCATTCCATATCGATAGCTATCTGTACCGGTATCCCGTCCTCCAGGCATACAAGGATGTTCCGGGATATCGAGTCTATTGCACCGGGGGGATGGCTATTCGCGATTTATAGAACAGGAGGGTTACTCATGCGAGTCAAACGAGGATTCAAAGCCAGGAGAAGGCGAAAAAAGATACTAAAGCTTGCCAAGGGTTATCGTGGCGGTCGGAGCAAGCTGTACCGCACGGCAGCAGATGCTGTGGATAAAGCTCTTCAGTATGCCTATAGAGATCGAAGAACGCGGAAGCGAGACTTCAGGAAACTGTGGATTGCCCGGATCAACGCGGCAGCTCGACTCAACGGTCTGTCATATAGCAGGTTTATCAATGGCTTGAAGCGGGCCAGGGTGGAACTCGACCGAAAGATACTCGCTGAACTGGCCGTTTCAGATCCAAAGGCTTTTTCCCATCTGGCAGCAATTGCCACAAGAGGTGAATCGTAAGAGAATGCTCGCCGCACAGCCGCAGAGGGACGTTTAGATAACAAAACGCAAATGAAGGGAGAACTCGAAAAGTTAGAACAAGAGGCCATGGCGGCTCTGCGGGGTGTTCGTGATGCCCAAGAGCTCAGGCGCATCCGAGCGCAGTATGTTGGGCGCAAAGGTGCGGTCACTCGCTTGCTAAGAAAGATTTCAACTTTACCTGCTGCCGAAAGGCCGCAAGCAGGCAAACTTGCCAACGATGTCAAGATAAGGCTCGAAACAGTTTTCAAGAGCGCCCTTAAGCGCATCGAGCAAGAGCGAGAAAGGCCGCAGGCCGGCTTAGATGTCACATTGCCTGGTCGTCCCTTTGAACGGGGCACGTTTCATCCCATCACCCTGACGTTGGAGGCCATCTCTGACATATTTCTCAGGCTTGGCTTTGCAATAGCGGAAGGGCCTGATGTGGAACTCGATTACTATAACTTTGAGGCCCTGAACATTCCCAGGCACCACCCTGCTCGGGACATGCACGACACCTTTTACATTTCTGACAACGTGGTTCTGCGTACACACACCTCGCCTATCCAGATCCGGGTGATGGAAAAACAATCACCTCCGGTCCGAATCATTGCTCCCGGCAAGGTCTACCGTGTTGATTACGATATCTCTCACACACCCATGTTTCATCAAGTAGAAGGGTTAATGGTGGACAGGCAGATTTCATTCGGTGATCTGAAGGGGATCTTGACTACATTGATGCATCAGCTCTTTGATGAAAAAACCAGGCTCCGCTTTCGCCCGAGCTTTTTCCCTTTCACAGAGCCGAGTGCTGAAGTCGATATAGAGTGTGTGATGTGCCGGGGGAAGGGCTGCAGGGTTTGTGCCCATACTGGCTGGCTCGAAATTGTAGGAGCTGGTATGGTGCACCCGGCGGTGTTCGAGATGGTGGGCTACGATACGGATCGTTATACAGGTTTTGCCTTTGGTCTCGGTATAGAGCGTATTGCCATGCTCAAGTATGGCATTGACGATATCAGGAGATTTTACGAAAACGATATCAGATTTCTCAGACAGTTTTAGCCATTAACCGGCCGATGGCAGTTGAGTTGTGAGTAGGGACCGGTTGGTGCTGGGTGCTCGATGCTGGGGAGCTTGACGTGATCAAGTATCCAGTATCCAGTATCCAGTATCAAGCATCCAGTATCGGAGCGAAGCGACTAAAGTATCCAGCATCGGAGCGAAGCGACTAAAGTATCCAGTATCGGAGCGAAGCGACCAATGACGAATGACAACTCAGAACTGGCAAGTCAAAAATGAAAGTTAGTCTAAGCTGGCTCAAAGATTATGTGAACATTGATGTCGACGTGGCAAAACTGGCCGATTCCCTCACCATGGCCGGGCTTGAGGTAGATGACCTTGTGGATCGCTATGCCTATCTGGATAACGTTGTGGTGGGTCGCATACTCGAGGTAATGCCGCATCCCCATTCAGACACCCTTTTCGTATGCAGAGTGGAGCTTGGCAACGAGATAAGGTCTA
>QMMV01000415.1 GCA_003647435.1 Deltaproteobacteria bacterium
CCTCCCTTCAGGTCACATATCGGGCCCCGCTCCCTGTCGGGGAGGAGGTTCGGGCAGTCGGCTATGTTACCGAGCGAAAGAGCCGCGGGGCCGTGGCAAAAGGCGAAATCAGGCGGACCGATGACGACAGGCTGATAGCCACAGGAGAAAACAGGTTTATTCTGATCACTTAATCAAGATGCTGCCGGCGAGTCGGGACTTACACCCAGCCACTGGAGGTAGAACATGATCAAATACGTCTTTGCGGCAATGTTGTTCTGGCCTGTTTTCAGCCCGCCTGCTGCCTTAGCAATTAACCCCGCCGATCTCATCAAGCTAAAAGAAGCAGGTGTGAGCAACCAGGTAATCCACGCGGTCATCGAATCAAATGCCATCGTCCGCGCCATAATTTCTGTTGACGAAATCGTTGCAATGAAGGCCGCCAAGATACCCGATAAGGACATTCTACGAATCATCCAAGATGCTAATCAGCCTGTTCCCGAGTTGGATTCTCAGGATGCCGGAGACTTTTCCCTGCGACGTGAGCTAAAACGCGCCGAGATGAAGCTGGAGCTTCAAAAGAAACAATACGAAACAAAGCTGGAGCTTCAAAAGAAAGAGCTGGAAATCGCAAGAGAACACCTTTCCAGACTGATTACACATCCCGAAATCCTTAACCTCGTGAAAACCGGGAAGCTCTCCAGCGAAGAGTATGCGGCTATTGTCAAGTATTTGACACAGTATGCAAGAGACGAAGATTCTGTCGATTACCGTGAGGACAAGAATATACAAGCGGATATCGAAAAAACCTATCCCCCCCAGGTTAAGCACAGACACAGAAAGGCCATCCGGCCATCCACGGAAGAACGGGTCGTTGACGGAGCCATTAGGGGCTTAAGAATCAGGAAAGATATCGATTAAGAACTTTTTCAAAAATCGTAACCCCTTAGCTAAATTGTTACAAAAGGCTCTAATACAACCTCTCGTAATTTCTACAACCTATTGACATTACAAGGTTTCTTGAGATTCTATTTCTGTCTCGCGAACGGAATAACGGAATGATGGAATATTGAGTTTTTGCGCGATTTTGCGAGGAGGATTCCCCATTGACATTTGCCAACCGGGGCACTATAAGACATTACTTACAATTGAGCGAGAGAGCTCAAGTGGAAGTTTTGCGGTTGGAGGAACTATTAAGCTAATCACGAACATAGAGTCCATGCAGGAAGAAGCCAATCGGCTGCTGGAGGCAGGCAAGACGATTGTCCTTGTTCCTACCATGGGCTTTTTGCATGAGGGGCATCTCGCCCTGATGCGCGAAGGGCGGAAACATGGTGATGTTCTGACTATCAGCATCTTCGTCAACCCAACACAGTTCGGTCAAAATGAAGACTTCAACACATATCCCAGAGATCTGAAGAGGGACATGAACTTGGCGGAGTCCGTCGGAGTTGATATCGTATTTGCTCCAACCGCCGAGGCTATGTATGAAAAAGGATATCAAACATATGTAAATCTTGAGGTCTTGCCTCGCTACTTGTGTGGTATATCCCGGCCGGGCCATTTTCGCGGCGTGGCCACCGTGGTGACCAAACTGTTCAATATCGTTAAGCCCCGGGTGGCCATCTTTGGAGAAAAAGATTATCAGCAGCTCGTCATCATCCGGCGCATGGTCAAAGATTTGAATTTCGACATAAGAATCATCGGAGTCCCGACCGTGCGGGAAGCCGACGGCCTTGCAACCAGCTCGCGAAATACCTATTTGTCTCAAGAAGAGAGGGATTCGGCCCTGTGTCTGTATCAGTCCCTTCAACTGGCGGCGGAAAAAATAGCCCGTGGAACAAGGAATGCTGATGAACTGATCGATGCAGCATCACGGCTCATCCGTTCACATCCCGACACAAGGATCGATTATGTAGCATTCTGTGATCCGGAAACCCTTGAAAACGTCGAACGGATTGACAGACCAACACTCATGGCCCTCGCCGTCTGGGTTGGCAAAACCAGATTGATCGATAACGCTGTATTGAAACCATAGAGCCCATGTATCCCTTCACTCAGTACTTGAGTTAGCGGAAATACCGCTCAAAGGAATTTTTGTTTGGGCAACGGCCCGTCAGAGGTCAACACACTGAAACCTGAACACTGAAACCGCAAACAACGAACAAACAGAGAGCCCCGATGAAACCAGGGCAGACGGACAATGACAGATGATTCGAACCTTTCTAAAATCTAAGATCCACCGCGCCACGGTAACAGATACAAGCCTCAACTATGAAGGGAGTCTGGGCATTGATGCCAAGTTGATGAAAGCAGCCGATATCATGCCGTACGAGATGGTCCAGGTTTACAACATCAGCAACGGCGAGCGGTTCGAGACTTATGCCATAGAGGAGCCGGCAGGAACCGGGACTGTCAGCCTGAAAGGAGCAGCGGCTCGAAAAGGCTCCCCCGGGGATCTGATTATCATTACCTCCTACACCACCGTTGATGATCAGAACCTTTCAGATTTCAAACCAGCCATCGTATTCGTGGATGAAAACAACAGGATAAAGAATACCACTTTAGCTATTTAAAAAAAACGTATCATTTTAGCCTTTTGAAAATATTATCGCATACGGGCAATCCGGTATAGGCTGTCTCACTGTCTGAGAGCGTTAGCGAGCGTTAAGAAAGAACAGTTAAGCAACAAACCTATGCTTTAG
>QMMV01000416.1 GCA_003647435.1 Deltaproteobacteria bacterium
GCCCTGGATAGGTTTCCGGTCTTCTGGTACTCCATCATCAATTTCCTCACTTTCCGGTCCGGTGTGATCATTCAATGCTCTCCTGATTCTTCATCAGAAGAGTCTGCACCGTTGACCGTCAACTAGGGAAGTGTAGTTGTCGCTAACAGGGAGGTCTCATTGTCTCTGAACAGAACCGGTTCCATCGACACCGAGGTTCGCACACAGGACGCTGATCTGCCTGCCCGTGCGTCGCCCGATCCATTCGTCCATGAAACCGTCCTGGCCGGATCGCACGAGGACATGTTCGAGCGCCATCTCCAGGTCGTCCTCCCAGAACTCCCGTGCAGGCGCTCCCGATTCTTCCAGGGATTTCATGATGTCCTGTGCCATTTCCGTGCGGTCCTTTCCGTTTTTTGCTCGTATCCTTTCTTCGTCCTCCAGGTGCTAACCAGAGGTGCTAATAAGGGTTGGTTCCATCTCGGGCATCTGATCCCACGTCCTGCCGTCCAGGATGCGTCCCGTTCTCTTCTTGATGACTCCCCCCCATTGCTTGAAGAAGAACGGCACCTCGGCCGACAAGCAATGGTTTCGTATCTCCCTCACCCATTCAGGGTCCAGCGGTCGCGCTTTGGGACCCGACTCCCCGCCGACGATGACCCAATCAATGCCTTCCAGGTCCAGATCGTAAATCGGGCCGAGCAGAGGCTCGAACGACACGAACTTGATCTTGGCGTCGGTTTGCCTCAGGTGTTCGATGCGGAATAGATAGTCGGAACTTTCGACGCTGACCCCCATCCAGACATTGGGTGGCCAAGTCAGTTTCGGGCTCAATTCCAGCAGACGACTCGAACGTTTCGTAAGAACTTGAAACCGGTGGTGCGATGCCCGAACCATTACATCGAATATCTTCGATACGAACTCTAACGGCACCCCTTTATGGAACAGGTCGCTCATCGAGTTCACGAAGATGGTCTGGGGACGCTTCCATCGCAGAGGCATCTCAAGCACGTGTTCGTGGAGGGTCAGCCGAAATCCGTTGACATAGTTGGGCTGTCCCATTGCTTTCAGGCGGATGGACATCCGCTCGGCATAGCAGTGCTTGCAGCCCGGACTTATCTTCGTGCAGCCCGTAATCGGGTTCCATGTAGATTCGGTCCACTCGATCTTGGAATTGTTAGCCATGTTTCAATCCTTTGGTATGGGAAAGGTCACCTTCACACTATCCGCGAACGTTACTTTTCCATACCGCTTCTTCCGCTTTTCCGCCGGTGGGGAAGCGACGATTTTCCCTTCCTCTTCCAATCTGACCAGCGCTTCTTTGTAATTGCGCTTTATGTAAGGCTTCCCTACGTGGTGCTCCTCGTATATCTTTTTCATACTGATAGTCTTGCCTGTGAAGTCCTCTGGTAACATACGAACCAGTTCATCCAAAGGACGGGTAAGCTCGAAAAGCAACGAGTAGCGTTCATCGGCAGGATTGTATTCGAAACTGGGAACTCCCTGGTCCTTGTTTGAACTATATTCGGCCATGATTTCCTTCATTATTTCGTAGCCGCGCACATGCTTGCTGACGAAAATAAGATGGTGGCTGGTGCGCACTCCCCGTTCATTCTTGAAACAGAAGGGCAACACATATTCCCCACCGAGTTCCTTGAGCGCTATCGTCAGCTCATTCACAATCGTCATCTCTCGCTCGAAGGGCTCCATGCCCTCCAAGCGCTCGCGAAGGTCATCCGCCCGCTCTTGCCCGAACAATGCGTTCATGTGCTCAACAACAAACGGGTTGGACAGCCCCATGCTGATCCGATTGTAGTTGAAGAAGAAAATGCAATCACAGCCCCAGTCCTTCAATACGGAGTTGACCAGCCGGAGCGAAAGCCCCTTGTATCCCCACGGATCGACGAAACAGAGAGTCGGAACGAGCTTCGCTTGTTCCAAGTTCTGTACGATCTTGTCGCCGACCTCTTCGTTGAGAACCTGTGGCTGATATTTGAGTAGGTGCAAATTGGGAATGCTCTGTATTTCGGTTTCAAGGGAACGCTTGTTCCCCTCGTTCTTGTCATTAAAAATAGTGACGAGGCGTTCTCGAATATCACGATCCTCTATTGCCTTCTTCAAAACAAGGATCGGTGTGGAGGCCGAGCCGTCCTTGTACCTTCCAGGACCCGCGAAGAGATCGACGTAAGCAATCTTGTCATGAGAAAGCTCAGGGTACTTTCTCATGGCTCCAATAATCACCTTGGCCCAGGCCCAAAAGTATTTGGCGACAATAGTGGCCTTGATCAGAGACTGTTCTCGACTTTCTTCGAAAAACCTATTATCCACCATTGCCGACTACCCTTTCACATGGGCTCTGGGTTGAGCAAAATCCCCTGCTGGAGATTTCCGTTTCGTTGCGACCACCTTCCCCAAGATGCGCAGTTCGTCTTCCGGCCCGACGGAGATCGGCCGGTGCCTGGGATTTTCCGGCCTCAACTCGATTCGCTCCTCGCGGATATAGAGGCGCTTCACGGTCGCCTCGTCGCCGAGCAGAGCCACTACGATGTCCCCACTTTCCGCCACCGGTTGCTGGCGAACCACGACCAAGTCCCGGTCGTTGATGCCGGCGTCGACCATGCTGTCTCCAGCGATCTCGAGAGCGAAGCATCGTCCCGAACGTACAAGCCTGGCTTCCACCAGGACCTCGCCGACGATGTTCTCC
>QMMV01000417.1 GCA_003647435.1 Deltaproteobacteria bacterium
AACTGAAAGGAGCAATATAACAATGGCAGAATCAGCAGAGAAAATGGGCCAGGCAGGAATGGATGTGCTCCAGGCGGACAGCGAGGGGAAATATCTGACTTTCGTCCTGGACGAGGAAGAGTATGGCATCAGCATCCTGAAGGTCAAAGAAATTATCGGGATGATGCCTATTACTGCCGTGCCCCGGACACCGGTATTTGTAAAAGGGGTCATCAACCTTCGCGGCAAGGTGATTCCCGTGGTGGACTTGAGACTCAAATTTGGCATGGAGGAGATAGATTATACGGAACGCACCTGCATTATCGTGGTGGAGATTGCAGGTGAAAGCAGCCATGTGTTGACCGGGCTTGTGGTCGATGCAGTCTCCGAGGAGCAGGCGCAGGGGATTGAGCAGATAAACACGGCCGTTTCCCAGCTCGATCAGGTGACGCAGCAGAATGCCGCCAATGCCGAAGAATCGGCCGCCGCCTCTGAGCAGCTCAATGCCCAGGCGGGGGAGATGGGAAGTGTTGTGCATCAACTGGTGGCTATTGTTAAAGGAAGCGGAAACCATGTAGGCAACGGGCACCGTCAAGTAAGCAGTACGCAGTACGCGGCGGGAAGAGGAAAAGAAATAACCGGGACGGGAGTTGCTGCGAACCTCCATTCGAACGGTAAAAACGGAGCCCTATCATCCCTGTCGCAGAATCACCAGGGCGAAAATGCGGCGGTAGCACATGCGGCAGCGACCAGGCAGAGGGAGGCAAAACCTGATGAGGTTATCCCCCTCGATGATGGTGGTTTCAAGGACTTCTGATTTACCCCGATGTTGCCCCGGCACAACTGTCCACAGACCGCAACATCCCGTAGGGGCGTATCACTATACGCCTTCAGGCAGGCGGAAGAAGTTTCCCGGTGTGAAATCGTGGAAAACAGGCGACGGCCTACAGAAAGGGGTTTAGGTGATAAACCTGATTGATAGCTCTCAAACACTCATTCTCATCGTGGACGACAATCCTGTCAACCTGAGAATGGAACAAATGATGCTTTCAAAAAAAGGCTATCGTACGGCCGTTGCGACGAATGCGGCAGGATGTATTGAAGCGGCGAGAAAGTTGAAACCGGATTTGATACTTCTTGACATCGTGATGCCCGAAATGAACGGCCTTGATGCTTGCAAGGTTTTGAGAAGAGACGAACGGACAAAAGACATACCGGTTATTTTTGTAACCGGAAGAACAGACGATGAGGTCTTACAGGAAGCTTTCGAATCCGGCGGAACAGACTACGTGCGCAAACCTGTTAGCGCAATAGAACTGCTGACGAGGATTAGCTCTGCGCTTTCGCAGAAGATCCTGATCCAGAAGCTATTAGAAGAAGAGAAGTTGGATGGAATGCTTGAGATGGCGGGGGCAGTCTGCCATGAATTGAATCAACCTCTGCAGGTGATTTCTGGATATTCAACATTGCTGATGATGGATATGGCAGAGAACCACGAGCTATATGGCTATGTGACTGAGATCAGGAAGCAGGTTGAAAGAATGGCCACAATTACGAAGAAACTGATGGGGATCACCAGATATGAAGCATGTCACTACGTTGGGAAGACAAGGATTGTTGATATTGATAGAGCGTCAGGCAGATTGTAGGGAGTGAAGCGATGATGAAAAAACTTCTGGTCGTAGATGATGAGATAGCAATTCGAAATATGTTTCAAGAGACTCTTCGAAGGGCCGGCTACACGGTCCGGGTGGCAGAAAGCGGAGAGAAGGCGCTGGAGATTCTTGAAAAAGAAAACATACAGGTCATCTTTTTGGACCTCAAACTACCGGGGATGAATGGTGTAGACCTGTGCAGAAGGATTCGAAAAGACAAGCCGATCGCCGTTCTCTATGCTGTAACAGGGTATGCCTCGCTTTTTGACCTCGCCGAGTGCCGCGAAGCCGGCTTCGACGATTATTTCATAAAGCCGGTTGACATCGAGGTGATTTCTAAAGCAGCTCAGGATGCTTTTGAAAAACTCTATCGCTGGAAAAAAGGGTGAAAATACCGCACCACCGCATCACACAGCCCGTCTATCGTATACTCCTCGGCCGTGATATCGACCTTGAACCCGAGCCCTCTTGCCGTGTCGGCTGTAATCGGGCCGATGCAGGCCACGGCGACCCTGTTGATGAGGCTTTCAAACCTTTCCGGTGGAAGAAGGGCCTTGAAGTTTCTCACCGTAGATGAGCTGGTAAAGGTAAGAAGGTCAATGGAGCCCGCCTCGAGGCGTTTTAACAATATATCGGCGCCTTCGCCCACCTGTTCGGTTTCATAAGCGGCAATCTCATCGACAAGCGCACCCATTTTCCGGAGTTCTACCGGCAAAAGCGGCCTTGCCTCTCTCGCACGGGGAAGGAGGACCTTTTTCCCATTCACGGCTTCTTTCTTGAATGCCTCTACGATCGATTCAGCCCTGTATGTTTCGGGAACGATATCGCTTTTGAGCCCGAAGTCCCTCAACCGCCTTGAGGTAGCCGGGCCTATGGCTGCCGTCTGGACATCTTTTAAGGCCCGAACATCTTTTTCTTTTTCGTAAAGGCGCTTAAAGAAAAACGAAACTCCGTTCACGCTGGTGAAAACGAGCCAGTCATAACACTCAAGCCGGCCTATAGCCGCATCCAGGGGAGTCCAGTCCCTCGGCGGGACAACCTTGATG
>QMMV01000418.1 GCA_003647435.1 Deltaproteobacteria bacterium
ATATAAGCACGCACCACTTCTCCGATCCTTAGGGGAAGAACATTGTTGACCATAAAGCCGATCATAGTAATGGTGAACAATTGAGAATTCTGAATGGGTTTGATAGGGATCAACATATAACGCCATCTGATTGCCCGAAACCAATATACTAACAGGGTAAGTAAAACAGCCGGAATCAGAAAAAAGTAGTTGGCATGAGACATGGCGTTTCCCAGTTGTCCAAGGCTCACATTACGAATCGCAAAGGCTAAAAAAAAGCCACTAAAAATAATCCCGATAAGAGCTTTTAACTTTATTCCTCTATTCATCCTTCTTCCAGGGTAACCCGAAGGACCTCGGATACCGATGTAATACCTTTTTTAACTTTTTTCCAGCCATCCTTAGCTAATTTAATAAGCCAAAGTTCTTAAAATCTCACCAATTTTCAACCCACAGATTTTCATTTCAACCCATATCAGAAAGCTTTGCCTCTAATAGAGCAGGTCCAAAATCTGGCCAAGTTTCCGTCCAAATTCTCCCCACAAAAATTTTTTCATTTTCCTGCATTTTTTGCTGGCGTCCCCACTTTTATTTTGATATACAATGGGAATGTTGCCCATTACCATCAGAAAAAGAACCATTAACAAGGCCGATGTTGATCTGATTCAAGCTACTGTTGACAAGCATTGGGATAAGGGACGTAAGCACATCTCAAAGATCCTCTGCCACCAATGGAATTGGCGTCAGCCAAATGGTCGGCTCAAGGATATGGCCTGTAGGGAACTCTTGCTCACCCTGAAGCGAAAAGGCCTTCTCACCCTTCCCCCTCGACTCACCAGCGCCCACAATGACAAACGTAATCGAGCCATCCCTGTCGTTGAGATTGATCAGAGCCCTCTACAGGGAAAACTCTCTGAACTCCCACCCGTTACCCTCACATTGGTTCGCAATACCAAACTTGAACCCCTCTACAACAGCCTCATTCAGCACCATCATTACCTGGGCTATCGGCAAATTGTCGGGAATCACCTCAAGTACATGGCCTTCATAGAAGATAGACCTGTAGCATGCTTAGGGTGGGGCTCTGCTGCATGGTCCGTGAAATCCCGCGATGCCTTCATCGACTGGGACAAGGCTACCAAGGGGAGAAACCTCCATTTCGTGGCCAATAACACCCGGTTCCTCATCCCATCGTGGGTCTCCGTTAAGTACCTAGCCAGCAAGATCTTGGCTCTTATCGTTAAGAGAGTCTCCGATGACTGGCTTAACACTTACCACCATCCCTTATACTTACTTGAAACGTTTGTGGAAAAAGATCGGTTCCAAGGCACCTGTTACAAAGCCGCCAACTGGATCTGCGTAGGCCAGACTAAGGGCATCGCCAAAAAAGGGCATGATCACTTGTTTCATGGAAATGTTAAAGACCTTTATCTGTATCCTTTGAGGAAAGACTTTAGGGAGAAACTAACAGGATAACCCGGACGGTCCGCGGTAACCGGACCGTCCGGATTTTGAGGTAAATGGTGAACCGCTTCAAAAAATTCACCATAAATAATGTAAGCAAAAAGCTCAACAAAATCAATATAAATGTTTCTCTTTCCCACCAAAAGCCCTTCCCGAATCTAAACCTCCTTTCAAGCTATAGCTTTAAAAAATGCTTCGTTAAAATCTTTCCCAATGGCGGTATCCAGGGCGGTTATGCCAGAATGATCACATCCCTTATCGATTTCTCCTTCATCCGATCTCTGGTAGCACACCGCTATTCAAATAACGGCCCTCCCTGTTATGATCCCCCAAGTCTTTTTCTCTTGGACCTCTTTAGGTATGTTGATAGTCATCAGAATATGAGTAAGTTCCTTGAAATTCTCCATGATAAAGACCGAGGTAGGGCTTACCGTAGTTATGCCGGCATATCAATGGAGCATATCCCTTCTGAGGGCACCTTCTCCAACTTTCGTATCTGCCTTGGGGGGAACCTTTATAATGAAATCTTTCATGTCCTCGTAGATATCTTTCATCAACTTGAGATGATCACCTTCAAGATCCTGGCCCATGACGGAACCCTCTATCCCACCTGGGCACGGTATAAAGGCTGTACCTATTTCTCCCTTGAGTGTCATTGCATCACGGTTAAAAATGTCATTGCCAAGGGAAGAAATCGTATCCTTTATCGGCTCAACAACTTATCAAAGAACAACCTGGGCTCAGAAGTGCGCCTCTATGATGAGTGCCCCTCTGAGAGATTCCCCAAAAAAGATAAGGATGGAAATGAGATTAAAAAACCCAAAATCGAACTATTTGCCTTTAGGCTTGACTTTGCAGATGGACAACTCAGCGAAGAGCAAGAAAACACGGCCATGCTTTTCGGAGTAAAAGAAGAACTCGACAGACAGCGTCTATGTATCAAAACCCTACGCTCAAATGTCTCTGCGGTTAACCCGGCAGATGGCTCTGTTACCATCCGCTGCCCAAAACTTCCAAAGGATACTGATGCTCGCATAGGAGTTCGCCGTGACCCAAAAAATCCTGATAGAAAAGAGAAGATCTTTGGCTATGATCTTATTCTTTCAACTTCCGTTGAAATCCACTTAAGGATTGAACTGCCAGTAGCTGTCACCAATATTGCAGGTAATGCCGATGAGGGAAGTCAGCTTATCCAAAACAAAGACCAGATTCATAATCATCATCACTGCCA
>QMMV01000419.1 GCA_003647435.1 Deltaproteobacteria bacterium
ATAGAAACGAGAGAGTTCAAGGTGCGCGTTTTTGATGCCAACAAAGTTCCAGAAGTTACGATAAAAGCGCTAAAAGAAAATATCGGCCGTTATAGAGGTCAATTCGTGAGATTGACCGGTGTAGATCGTAACTGGGGGAAGCCTGAGAAGGCCAAGGAGGTATGGGGAACCATGCTGACCCGCTCCGACTGGATATTGGAGGATGACACAGGTGCTGTCTATGTTTCCGGCAAGCCTGATGCCCAAAAAGGTGAAACTTTCACGCTTATTTGCAAAGTGATCACACCCTCTGATGGAAAGTGGGCACTTGTATATTACAAAAAACTGGCTGCGAAAGATCAGTCAAATACCAGGCTTATTACGAAAGGCACAAATGAATTTGCATTTGACCTCTACAGAAGACTGGAACTGGAAAATAAAGGTAAAAATATATTCTTTTCGCCCTTTAGCATCTCCGAGGCCCTTGCCATGACCTATGCAGGGGCTCGTGGAAATACGGAAAAACAGATGGCAAAGGTTCTTCGTTTCTCTCTTCCCCAAGAGGAACTCCACCCAGCGTTTTCATCTCTGATAGAGAGACTGAAGGTCAAGCCGGGTAAAAAGGCCTATAAACTCCATATTGCCAATGCCCTATGGGGGCAGAAGGACTACCACTTTCTCGAAGAATTCAAGGCCCTAATCGATAGATACTACAATGGCGGGTTCTACAATGTTGACTTTGCCGGCAACACAGAGGTTGCAAGAAAAAGAATCAACACATGGGTTGAACAAAAGACTGAAGAGAAGATAAAGAACCTTATAGCCAGGGGGGATATCGATTCCCTCACAAGGCTTGTCCTGACCAATGCCATCTACTTCAAGGGAAAGTGGGCGTCACAGTTTAAGAAGAAAAACACGAAACCCATGCCATTTCACATTACTACTAAAAAAAGTGAAAAGGTCCCTATGATGTTTCAGGAAGGACAGTTCCCGTATTTTGAGAATGAGAATTTACAGGTGCTTGAACTTCCCTATGCGGGAGATGAACTTTCCATGATCATTCTGTTGCCTGCGAAAAAAGACGGTCTTGCAGAACTGGAACAACACCTGACGGAGAAGACCCTGAGCCAGTGGCTGGCTCATCTGTGCAAGAGAGAAATCAAGGTCTATATGCCCAGATTCAAGCTTAGAACAAAATACTATCTCGCCCGAGACCTTGCCGCAATGGGCATGCCCGATGCTTTCTCCAACAGGGCGGATTTTTCAGGGATGACGGGGAATAAAGAGCTAAAAATATCCAGGGTGATTCATCAGGCCTATGTGGAGGTCAATGAAGAGGGAACCGAGGCTGCCGCTGCTACGGCGGTTACAATGCGACTGAAGGCCGTCATATTTCCCCCGATATTCAGGGCGGATCATCCCTTTATATTTCTGATCATTCATAAAAAGACGGGGAGTATTTTGTTTGTGGGAAAAGTGCTTAAGCCGTAAAACCGCAAAAGGAGGTAAAAATGGAAGTTATTTGTGGAAAGTGCAACGGAACAGGTATAATTTATAGACACGAGACCTGTACAGTTTGTGGAGGTACAGGTAAGATGAATTATGGACCTTGTTCAAATTGCAATGGTACGGGTAGTGTTTATGTTCAGAAAACATGTGATGCATGCCACGGAACTGGCAAAATAAATGCCACTAAAAAATGCCCAGTGTGTAATGGAACCGGAAGAATTCATCACGAGAGTGGACCTGTGGAATGGAGTACATGTTCTACGTGTAATGGCACAGGCTGGATATAGGGCCGCTAAGTCAAACTTAAATAAAAATGGAAGATAGAAAATGGGAATAATTAGATGCGTTATGATTATAGTTGTAATGTGTTGCCTACTTCCTCTTAGCTTATTTGCTCAAACTGAAAATGATTCCATTCAGTATACAGTTGCAAAGGCTACATCAAATAGACAAGCCTTTGAGATAGGAAGCCATTTTATTGGGGATCAATATCCATTTAAAACATACGATGAGCTATCCAAAACCATTTTAAAACCTCTACAGATGATGTATAAAGATCTTACATTTAAAATAACACATACTCCAGTAAGCGGTAAAGCCGATGAGAACAGATTTAATCAGATGGTTATAACAAACACAAAGCAACTTTCAGATATCTGCATAAGCTGTATCAGACAGGCTCTTGCAGAAGGAAAATTTACACAAGCTTCCATATATTATGATTTTCTGGATAACATCTTTTTGGGACATGGGACCTTTTATACGGAAAAGCCTGTGGATATCCTGCATAATAACACAGTAGAGGCTGCCAAGCTCCTTTACAATAGCTGGATATCCATGAGTAAATCGATTAATACAATGATGCAAGATTATACTATGCTTGTCTTAAAAAAAGAATGGGTATTTCCTCCGGGAACAGACTGGGAAGAGCCCAATTCTACCGTACACATCAAGCTGAATTATGTGTCATCTTCCTATGAAGAAAACCTAAGCAGTAATATGGCAAAGCTGAAAAACCTTGAAAAAAATCCGGGAAAAGGGTATCAATTTCCACCCAATCCATTTGGATTGGATGGCATTACAGAACAATACGAATATAAATACTCAATTGCCAGCTTAGCAAAAAAAGGGTTGAAAGATATTGGCACAGTTTTGATACGGATAGGTGATGATATAGGATC
>QMMV01000420.1 GCA_003647435.1 Deltaproteobacteria bacterium
GACTACCGACTTTCGGTTATCCGTATTCGGGGCGTGGAAACGAACGAGGTCTGCGAGATATTCGAGCGGATTAACCAGGAGGGCAAGCGTCTACACCCGGTGGACATCATTGTCGCCCGAACCTACCGAAACCCCAACGAGGACAAAGGCTATCCCGGCTTCTATCTACGAGACAACCTCAGAGACCTCAAGACGCCACTCGTCGACAGCGGTAGCCGTTGGCAGGACATCGACGATCTGCTTGTCATTCAGATGGTGGCCATGTGCCTTCGCAAAAAGCATACCACAGGTCGCAATCCCTTCGGCATCACTCCTGCCGCTCTCGACAACTTGATGACAGAACACTTTGAACAGACCTGGTCTGCATGTCGTAAGACGATCCTGGACACGATTAAGTTCCTCAGCGATATGCATATCGCAGGCCCCGGCATGCTGCCCTTCGTTTACTTGGCATTGCCTCTGTGCTCGTACCTCCACGACAACAAAACACCCAACCGGCACATTGCACGGCAATGGTTCTGGCGGAATGCATTCGGGCTGGAGAGCTTCAATAACTCAACGGATGTCTACAACTTCGCGTCCGCGTTCTTCGGAAAACTGGAGAAAGGGGGCTTGCCTAGCATTCAGCCGCTCACTCTATCCCGTTCCCAGTTCGTCCGGGCAAGTTACAATTACCGTAACGCCCTGAGCCTGGCCGTTTTGGCATGGTTGGCCAACCAGCAGCCGATCGATTTCAGTGACCCTGATGCGGAAGTGTTGGACAACGTGTACTTGCAATTGTCGCATGCCCCAAATCTGCACCATATCTATCCGCAGAAGTTTCTTCGAGATATCGATGAACTTCCACCTGATGCATCACCCGATAGCCTGATGAACATCTGTTTCCTCCGAGCGCAAACTAACATAAGGATTAGTGATCGGAACCCCTTAGACTACTTTAATGATTTTAGGAACGTCCAGGATTTCCAGGGGATCTTGGAGTCACATTTGATCCCGAAAGAATTTACAGAACGCGACACTTTCAGGCCAAGTGACTATCGTCAATTTCTGTTCGCCAGGGCAGATCTCTTCTGTCAGCGATTGGAGCAAGCGTTGCCGGATGTGGATGTGCAGATCGTTGACTAAACGGCAACCGGAGCAGTGGATGATGGGCAGATAACTTGATCGTATGGTGTCAGGGCAGGAGATAGAGGCACGCGAATGAAAAGCAAGGAGCAACCTCCGGGTTCTGGGAGATAGGGCATGAACGTATTCGAGCTCCGAGATCGGCTGATATCCGACTACTCGGCCTTCGTTCAGAGTTTCATGAACATCCGCGATCCGCGTATCCGGCAGAGGGTTGATAGTGAACTCAGTGCCGGTCTGCTCTGGCCTGAACCGCTGATCCAGCTCAACCCTTCGTTCCAACTCGGAGAGAACATTGATGAACTGGTTGATGCTGGCATTCTTCATGAAGAGTGCCGCAGGGTATTCCGGCGCGACAAGGATCATGGCGACGGTAAGCCGCTGCTTCTTTACACGCATCAGTCTGAAGCCATCAAGACCGCACAGCAGGGCCATAACTACGTGCTGACGACCGGCACGGGATCTGGCAAGAGCCTGGCCTACATCATTCCCATTGTTGACCATGTGCTTCGACGGGGTTCCGGTCGCGGAATCCAGGCTATCATCGTCTACCCCATGAATGCGCTCGCTAATAGTCAAATAGGCGAACTCGAAAAGTTCCTCTGCGCAGGATACCCCGATGGCAAAGGTCCGGTCACCTTCGCACGTTATACCGGTCAGGAGTCTGATGAGGAGAAGAACGAGATTATCGCGCACCCGCCCGACATCCTCCTGACGAATTACGTCATGCTGGAGCTTATCCTGACGCGGCCCGCTGAAAAGGCCCTTGTGAGGGCGGCGCAAGGACTACGATTCCTCGTTCTTGACGAACTCCACACATACCGCGGTCGGCAAGGCGCAGACGTTGCGATGCTTGTGCGCCGGGCGCGCGATGCGTTTGCGGCGGAGCAACTTCAGTGTGTGGGAACCTCCGCTACGCTTGCCGGTTCGGGGACCTACGATGAACAGCGTGCCGAAATCGCCCGGATTACTTCCACGATATTCGGAGCGCGCGTACAACCCGAGCATGTCATTGGCGAGACGATCCGGCGGGTGACGCCGGCACGGGACCTCGCCGATCCCCAATTCATCGCTGCGCTTCGGAAACGCTTGGAAGGCCCCTATGTAGAACCCCCGACAGACTTTCAAGGTTTCATCAACGATCCTCTCTCTATCTGGATAGAGAGCACTTTCGGTGTCACGACCGAACCAGAAACGGGTCGTCTCGTACGGGTGCCGCCTCGCACCATCACTGGAGACGACGGGGCTGCAAAAGAACTAAGCGAGCTCACAGGGGTTTCCGTAGAGCGTTGTGCCGAAGCGATTCAAAGGCAGCTTATCGCCAGCTATGGCAGCGAGCCGGAACCGAAAACAGGTTTTCCCGTTTTCGCCTTTCGACTACACCAGTTTGTCAGTCGCGGAGATACCGTCTATGCTTCGCTGGAGTCCGAGGCGGAGCGTCATCTGACGGTCCGTGCACAGCAATTCGTGCCGGGAGACCGTAGTCGCGTATTGCTTCCCCTCGCTTTTTACAGAGAATGCGGGCAAGAGTATTATTGTGTGC
>QMMV01000421.1 GCA_003647435.1 Deltaproteobacteria bacterium
ATTTTAGATGATATTTTTAACCCCTACCTCCCTTGTGAAAACCCCCCCTTTTATCTCTCTCCAATTGATTCTTTCTCTCTCTATCGCTCCAATTGCTTCAACCCATATTTTCCCTTCAAAAAAGCGTTGAGTTATTAAATCTCCTCATAAGCATAAAATAAATGGCAAAAAGAGGCAAGAGGCGTATCTGGTTTGTTTGGTGTGCTTGGTCATTTCATGGGTTTCGTGGGTTTGGTTGAAGAACGTGAGGAGAGCGAGTTACAAGTAACATTTTTTGGCACGGACCCGCCTGCCAGGCAAGGCACGGGCGGGCAAGTTGCGCAGATGGCACCCCAGTGAAATACGCCCCAGTAGGATTCTCCGAACCTACGGGGTAAACTCTGCTATCCTTCGGCCCCGGTTGAATAGACTTCGTATTCAACAGGGTAAAAATTTCACAGGGCAGGCGGGGCAGGCGAGATACGAGTCACGAGTAGCATCTGACTTGGTGTCTTTGACATGGCAATTGTTGCTTAGGTTATGCAAAGCTCTGATGGTTATTTGGTTGGTCTTGTTGCTTTGCTATCTATTTGGCAATGATAAGGAAAATACCCTGTTTGGATAGTCAACGGTTAGGATAAAATTACTGAGGAAGCTTTTAACACCTAACAATGGAATGCTGAGATTCGGCATAAAATCCACCCATACATCTTGAGTTGAAAAGTCCTCTATCGCAAGACGTGTTGTATGACTGTATGCGACCGTTATTCCATTGCCCGTGCTGATCCTTCTTAACCGGCCTGCTTGCAGATTATGCCCGAGAACCGACGCAAAGGAAGCAGGAAATGCACACCCGTCAGCTCCCGTGTCGATCAGAGCACAAACTCTCAATTCCTACCCAGTATCTGGGTTTATTATCGTAACTGGGAGATACGGCCGGGCTATGTCACCGGGCCTTACCACAGAGAAGGGATACTCACGTACAGGCATTATCAAAACCTGACGGTTTTCGCTAAGTCGAGAGTGTAAATATGCACAATGTCCTTTTCCGGTACGTACAAAAGAACTGGATTCTTGCAGCCCTTCGATTCTGCGTCTTTCAAAGCTTTTTCAGGTTCATCTCCCGCACCGACAATGGTGTTGTCGTCGAAGCTCTTCATAGCCACATAGCGACCATTAAATTCTTCTGTACTTACCAGTAACTTCTCCATAATGTCTCCTTCCGGCAAAAACGGCAGGGCCAAAACTCATTATTTCAAACTAATCTTACCCACAAAAACTACTATAGCATAAAGGCGAGAGGCTGAAAAGTTGAAAAAACAATGAAAGGGCAATGTAGGGGACGTTCTTAACTAATTAACTTATATCTTAGTTTCTCGTTATTGCCATACCAGTGAAGTAATTGCAGCCCCATCTCCGGTAGCTTCACCATTCAACTGTGGTGCCGATACTTCCTCATTTCATTACATCAGAAAATATATCTTCACGGCACAGGAGTATCTTTTTGCCCAATCTCTGCGTCAGACTCAAATTCCTGTCAGCCTGAGGCTGGTAAATCATCAAAATACTCAATCTATTCCTGTGGTTAACCAGCCCCAGGCTGGTTAAAATTTTCGTCTTTCTTGACCTTGAACAAAATTGAACGTTTTGCAGAGGTCTCAATTTTCGGTAGGTTTTGTAAAGGTCCCTATATGAACGGGTTTTCGATTCTCAGGCCGTCGATGGCCCGGCCATGCTGAAGGTCTTCAGAAAATAGCCGCGTTGCACCTCCGGCCAGTGCGGCTTCGATAATGAGAGAGTCCCAAAAAGAGACGTTCATCCGGCGACTCCGGCCGATGGCGGCCAGGATTTTCTCAATATCGATTCGAATGACCGGCAAAACGGAAAGGTTGCGAACCACGGCTTCGGCACTTTCTGAATCCAGGGGTACCGCAAGCTTGCGCGTGACACTCACATAAAACTCCTGAAGGACTTGGGTGCTCAGTAGCGCACGCCCGGCAGATGCTTCGGTTTCGAATAACTGACAGGCACACTCCTTTTTAACGAGTGCGTCGTTATCAAACATATACACAAGAATATTGGTATCAAAAAAAGAGCGCATCATTCCCGCTCATGAAGCTCTTCGCGGGTCCAACTCCGTCCCCCTCGCCGAGACTGCGATCGCCGGGATAGGGCAACCACCTCGCTAACCGCATTTTTCTGGGCCCGGCGGACCCCCGCATAAGCGTCCAAAAAGTCCCTCAGCAGGGCATTGACCGATGTCCCTTCTTCCAGCGCCCGAATGCGCGCCCTTTTCAATGATTCATCATCCACTGTAATGGTGAGATTTCCCATGATACACTTCCCGTGCTGCACAGGATTAGTGTAACACGTAAAAGTGAGATGTCAAGAAATATGAAAAACGTCAGGGGGGGTCATAGCTGGCCCCAGTGGAATAGGGTTCGGCGTTAGTTTAACCCCTGTGAAGGGGTCAGGTCTACGTTTGACTCTTGTTTGAAGATTTTGTTGATTTGGTGGATTTGGTCTGTTTGGTTGATCTGGTCTATCTGGTTTGTTTGGTCCATGAGTCTGTGAGAAAAGCTATCACTCCTTTGCCCTATGTTTTATCTCACGCGCGTTCCCCTTCGACTGTGCGCTCAGGGTCAAAAGAGAGGGACGAGAAACAAGATACGAGTGACG
>QMMV01000422.1 GCA_003647435.1 Deltaproteobacteria bacterium
CTACCAGCAGCAGAAACTCCTCCTCGACAAGAGGACTGAACTGCATCGCTTCCTTATCGAGAAGCCATTGTGGATTTTCGTAGGCGGTAGCGTTACCAAGAAACCGAGGAAAAAAGACGTTTCCGACGTTGTAGACATTCTTCTTTTCTTGGCTCGGTTCGTGAAGAACCGCGAGGAAAGTGTCCGCTATCTTGATATGTTGCTGAGCGGTCGTTCTGGGCTTCACGACGCTCAAGGACGCGAATTGTTTGCCGGGGCGTTCACCTACCTTGGGCAAAAGGGATTAAATGGTGAGTCGGCATTCCAGGATATTCTTACCACTCTGTTCAATGCCGCCGTCCCGGGTGCACTTCATGTGCGCCAGCTCAAGGCTAAAGGCGAAGCCGAAGGTGAAGTCGCTTTGCATATCGGCGAGAACAATGAACCCTTTGGAGTTATCAATGTCGGTGACGCTTCAGGACTCTGCAAACTCTGCGAGAAGCATCCAGACTATCTCGTAGTGTCGGATAGTGAGTTCTCAGAATCGCTGTTCCGTCGTGTCAACACCCCAGACTCGAGTATCAACGTGCTCATCGGCTCCAAAAAATTCTCCGAGGGGTGGAGCAGCTGGCGTGTAAGCACCATGGGGCTGATGAACATTGGAAAGAAGGAAGGCTCTCAGATCATCCAATTGTTTGGACGTGGTGTCCGGTTGAAAGGAACAGACTTCTGTCTCAAACGTAGCCAGCGAAGCGTCGGTCTTCAGGCTCCCGAACACATCGAGAAACTCGAGACATTGAACGTGTTTGGTATTCATGCCGACTACATGAGACAGTTCAAGGAATACCTGGAGGATGAAGGACTACCTGCGAACGAGGATCAGATCGAGTTCGTTCTACCGGTGGTTAAAAACCTGGGCAAGAACACCCTGAAAACGATCAGGTTGAAGGAGGGCGTTGACTTCAAGAAGCAGGGCCCCAGACCCATTCTCGGTCCGCCGGACGAGATGATGAAGAGAAACAGGATTATCCTCGACTGGTATCCGAAGATACAAGCTCTCGCCAGCGCACGAGGCCAGGGGCCGCCTGTATCGGCAGTACGGGAAGAAGGCAGCATAACGGAAAGCCACTTGGCGTTCTTGGACTTGGACGAGATCTACTTTAGCCTGGAGAGATTCAAGAGCGAGCGAGCATGGTACAACCTGAGTATCGAGAAACAGCTACTGGGGAACCTTTTGATCGATACGAGTTGGTATGTGCTGTATATCCCGAAGGAAGAGCTGGAATTTCGGTCATTTGAACAGGTGCGTCGGTGGCAGGAGATTGCTGTTACCCTTTTGTGCAAGTACTGTGATCGATACTACAAGCTTCGCAAAGCAGAATTTGAGAAGGACCATCTAGAGTACCGCTCCCTAAGTGAGGATGATGATAACTTTATTGACGATTATCTGTTCCTTATTGAGCAGTCCCGGAAGGATATAGTAGCCAAACTAGAAGAACTTAAGACGATCATCGAAAACGGCGAGCTTCGCAACTTCGAATTCCAAGGGCTGACGGCGATCATGTTCGGTCGCCATCTTTATCAGCCATTGATATATGTAAGTAGTGACCTAATTGAAGTAAAGCCCGTTTCGCTGAATGAGGGTGAACACGATTTCGTCTTCGATCTCCAAAAGTTCTGCACCGAGAACAGGGACTTCTTCAAAGATAAGGAACTTTACCTCCTCCGGAACATGACGCGTGGCCGCGGAATAGGCTTCTTTGAAGCAGGAAACTTCTACCCAGACTTCATCTTATGGTTACTCGTCGATGGCAGGCAATACATCAATTTCGTCGATCCGAAGGGACTGCGTAATCTGAAGGGACCTGACGATCCCAAAGTCGCCTTCTACAAGACCATCAAAACCGTCGAGGCTGATCTGAAGGAGCAGGACCCTTCGGTTACACTGAACTCCTTCATTATCTCCAACACCCGGCTACCCGAGGTCACCTGGTGGAACGGAGGAATGACGAAGGAAGAGTTCGAAGAACGACACGTGTTTTTCCAGCAGGAAGACAAAGATACATACATTGCGAAGCTGCTCGCAAGGGCATTGAGGTTAGAAAACGAGTTAGTCTCATTCCAAAGCAGATAAACGTAGGGAGCCCAGGCACATGAGTGTTGATGAGATTCCGTCCGAAAGAGAAACGACTGAAGGTACTGAATCGCCGCGTGATCCATGGTCGGCGCTCAAATTGTATACCGACAGTCACGGTGAATTGCCAGACACGTCCAAAGACGAGCAAGAACAATGGCATCCGAGTTTCTTCTTTCGTGGCCAAGACAACTTGCTTGTGCCAATGAAAAGTGAAGCGGGAGCAGGAGAAGTTCACATACGCATTCGCCAGGAAGTTCAGGCGACGTTTGCCCGTTGGCTGAAGATGCAAAATGTATGTGTTCTCATGGGGGCCGGGGCTTCCTACTACGTGACAGAACTGTTAGGGGTTAACCTGTTGGAGAGAATAGAAGAACTGCTGGTGGGACGCCAATCGAAGCGCACCCTGGAAAGCATCTTGAGATATGCAAGCGAACGTGGCCGAGTAGAAAAAAATTTCGAAGGTTTCTTGTCTCAACTTTCCGCTCTTCTTCGACTATGGCAGAAGGCTAACTCTCCTTTGGACAAGTTGCCCATAGATATCC
>QMMV01000423.1 GCA_003647435.1 Deltaproteobacteria bacterium
GATACTGTTTTTTCTCAACGCTCAGTAATGCTCTCATACAGTGAGCCAGTCTCCAATCGGATGGCCTGTCCGCAATAATATTTTCAAAAAGCTAAACTGATACCACGGTTTTAACCTCCGAACGTTGAACCGCTGAGACCTTTGAAAGGGAGAACATCATTGGAAAATCAAAACGAAATGTCCCGAGCACGTCAGTTCGATGAGGTGGATGAGGAAATCAATCTCATTGATCTCATTTATCCTCTATACAAGCGCCGCAGATTCCTGATCCTTTTCTGTGTTCTCAGTGTCGCGGCAGTCGGAATTATAAGCATTGCGATGCCAAAAACCTACGAAGCAACCGCGGTGATACTGCCTGAAGCAAAACAGGGTACAGGTTCCGAGCTAAAAGCCGCTTTCCTCGAGCAATTTGGTATTTCCGGCCTTGGAGCAACCACGGCAACCCCGGCGGAGGTGTTTGAAAGCGTGCTCAAAAGCAGAGAGCTGGCTCGTGGGGTTCTGAGCCGCTATAACTACTTTCATATCATGGGTATTGATAACAAGAGCAGGCAAAAGGTTATCGATGGCTTTGCAAAGTCCGTCAAGGTAAAAAAAGGGAGAAAGGAACCAACGCTCTCTGTAAGTATTGACTCCCATGACCCCACCGTGGCTGCCGATCTTGCAAATACGTACATTGTGGAGCTGGATAAGTACAACCGGACAAACATGGTAACATCTGCCCAACGCCTGCGCAAATATATAGAAGAGAGACTGCAAGCAGCAAACGCCGAACTGGAACTGGCCCAGCAGGAATTGCGGAAATTCCAGGAACAGAACAGAGCCATCTCCATCTCCAAGCAGGCAGAGGCCACTTTGAAAGTACTTTCCGAACTTGAGGCCCGGAGGGTGGCACTCGAAGTGCAGAAAGCGGCCAAGGAAAAGTTCTACAGGGGCCAGCACCTTGAGATTGAGCAGTTGAATGCACAGATGGAAGCGATTCAGAAAAATATCAACCGGCTCACATACTCCGAGGAACCCCGGGTTCCCGTGGAAAGAGAAAAGGGAAAGGTAGAATTTTATATCCCTCTCACATGCATCCCCGCTCTAAATTTTGATGAAAGCAGACTGTTGCTGAAGGTGAAAGCAAAAACAGGCGTTGTCACCATGCTTACGACGCAACTGGAACAGGCCAAACTGGATGAGGCCAGAGACATGCCTACCATCAATGTGCTTGACCGGGCACACCCCCCTGAAAGACCCATCAAACCAAGATTGAAGCTAAATATCCTGCTCGGAGCCGTAGTGGCCCTTTTTTTAGGGATCTTCCTGATCTTTTTCCTGGAATATACCCACAGGGTTGGCCAGGATCCCGAGACATCACCCAAATGGCAGGAAATCAAAGATGGCCTCACAGGCACCATCTCGTTTTTCAAAAAGTTCAGGAAATAACATAACTCTACTTGGGTTGTCAGCCTGCCCTGGCGCGATTTCAGAAGATTTTTGAAAATATTATTGCGGATAGGCCTGTCCGTTCCATATGTCTGTTTTTGAAAAGAGCTAAAGTGTTACCGAGACGTAGACGTTTGAATTACAAATCCTTCTCTATCGTTTTTTCTTCGATGTTTTTCATCCTGGTCCTTGCATATAATTCTACGGCGATTGCGGGAATTCTTACCATCAGTACGCAAACAACCGTGAGGGTGCAAGATGGCCGGCTGTTCATTGCAGCAAAGGTGCAAAACACGGGTAACGTGCCGGCTTATGATGTCCAGGCGTGCGTGGTAGCGGTCGGCCGGCGGTTAAGAGGTCCTGTCAAACCGTTGCTTGGAGTAAACGAGACTGACACATTTCACTTTGAAACGTCGCTTTCAGGAACAAAAAAAGGGAGATACCCTCTTACTGTAATCGTCGATTTTCATGACGCCAACGATTATCCTTTTTCGGCCGTCTCCGGCACGACTTTTCAGTACGGAGAAAATGCCAATTCTGATCTCCTGTGCCTGGCCCATGATCTGATTATGGACAAAAAGGGTGGGCTACGGTGCGAGATAAAAAATCCGGGCTTCGGCTCGAAGAATATCCGGGCAACGCTTGCCCTACCGAAGGAGCTTTCAACGCCTCAACCACAAATCGACTTTCGGATCCCATCCAGGGGGGAAATAAACCAGGTCTTTCAGATAAACAACTTTTCCGCTCTTCCAGGAGCTATATACCCTGTTTTTTGCTACTTTGAATATAATTCAGGCAACATGCACCATACGGCCGTCGCGAGGTCTGTCGTCAAGATCAGGAAAAAAGAAAACTGGTTTCGGCGCACCCGGCGGTTCTGGATAGCCGTAGCCGCGGTGCTCGGGCTAAGTCTTTTCCTTTATCAATTTAAAAGAAAATTCGTATCGGTTTAGCTTTTTGAAAATATTATTGCGGACAGGCCATCTGATTGGAGACCGTCTCAAACTCGAGAGATTTTGTAGGTTGGGTTGAGGAACGAAACCCAACGATCATGAGGCCAATATGCTTGCATTATTTCAAACTCGCAAAATCTCGCAAAACCCAACATTCCATTATTTCGTATGTAGAGCAGCAAAAGACTGCCTCAAGATAGCTTCTAATTTCAAAGGGTTGTAGAAATTCCGAACGTTCAATCACCTGATATGTGCTAGCCAATAAACAGCC
>QMMV01000424.1 GCA_003647435.1 Deltaproteobacteria bacterium
CATGCCTTGCAAACCTCTTTTGAGATGAACCTCCTGCTGCCATCGGGATAGGCCGCAATGATTTGCCTGACAACAGCAAGGTCCGATTCAGTGATATTACGTCCCCGATATCTTGCAACGATCCCCATGTATGACACCACAAAGAATCAGGGACCGGAACGCAAGAGAAAAATGTGGATCTTTCAAAAAAACTTATTACCAAGTTCGTAATGGGAATGATCGCCCCTATTTATTGAGCTATTACCGATTTTTTTTCAAAACCATGAGATTTTGGCAAACTTGGGTTAAGGTTGTACAAATTGATACGAAACCCTGTCTGAATCGAGTTTGATGGGGACGACTTTCAACTTCATTCCTACCTTGATCTTGTCAGTGGGGATTTTCTTGCTTATTCTCCCGAAGACCTGAATGCCCTTTGGAAATCTAACCGCAGCTATGGTGTAAGGCACATCATTCTCAAATCCTGTGGGTCCATACATTACAGTCGAGTAGGCTACAAGTTCCCCGGGTTCATCTATTTCGATCCACTCTATCTCGCTGGCCCCGCATGCGCAGCAGTCTATTCTGGGCGGAAAGTAGACTTTGCCACACCTTGTGCATTTGGTAGTCATTACTTTCCCTTCCTCAAGAAATTTAACAAAATCCGAAGCTTTTGTTTCAGATGTAAAGTTCACCGCTCCAAACTTCTCAAATCCCATTACTAATCCCTCCCAAGAATGGTTACATAGCAGTAAAGACCGGGCCCCCCGACATTGTGTATTAATCCGAATTTAGCGCCCTCCACTTGCGTTTTTCCACACTCTCCCCGGAGCTGCCTTGTTATGGTCCTGATTTGCGATGCTCCGGTAGCACCTATGGGATGTCCCTTAGATAGAAGCCCTCCATCCACGTTAACGGGAATACGCCCCCCCACATAGGTCTGTTTTTCTTCAATTAATCGTGTCCCTTCTCCTGGTTTTGCAAATCCACAGTCTTCATAGGCGACAATCTCCGCTATGGTGAAACAGTCATGGACTTCGGCTACATCAATATCCTCAGGACCGATACCTGCCATTTCATAAGCAGCCTGAGATGCCTCACGGGCGACAGGAATGTTGGTGAAACTGAGACGGCCGGCCAGGGCTGCTGATCTTGTAGAAGCCCCAAGCCCCAAAATCCAAACAGGTTTGTCCGTAACCCTTCTGGCTATTTCTCCGGATGCCAGTATTATGACCGCGGCGCCATCTGCATTCGCACAGCAGTCAAATTTCTTAAGAGGGGATGTCACCATTTCAGAATTCAGCACATCTTCCACACTAATTCTTTTTCGATAGACCGCCTTGTCGTTAATTTCCCCATATATGCAGCTCTTGACCCGAACTTGGGCGAGCTGCTCCGGAGTCGTGCCGTATTGAGCCATGTGGGCAGATGCAACCATTGCAAAATATGCAGGCATTGTTAGCCCGAATGGAGATTCCCACTGGACATCCCCGCCCCGAACCATTCTTTCCGCTGCCTCGCGTGAGGTAAGCTCAGACATCTTCTGAAAGCCGATAACTGCGACAACCTGATGAAGACCTGACTTTATTAAAGAATACGCCTGTCTCAGCCCTGCAGAACTTGAGCAGCAAAGAGTCTCCAAGTTAAAACTGGGGGCGGGAATAATACCCAGATAATCTGCAATAACTGCAGCAGGGCTTCTCTGTTTGTCATATTCAGGGGCAGAACAGACGATTGATGCATCAATCTGTTCGGGTCTGAGATTGATATCTTTAATAGCTTCCTGAAAGGCAATAAAGCAAAGCTCTCTCTCAGCCATACCACATTTTCTGTAAAAAGGGCTTTGCCCTACACCTACTATGGCAACATCTGTTTTCATTGTCGTAGTTCCTCCTTGTGTCTATAGTCGTCCTTTTTAAGGGGCTCAGGAATATCTGTATACCTTCAAAAGTCAACATCTTGCTATCCAATAAGTATTAGTTCTTATAGTTCCTATCACAAATTGTTCAACCACGTGGCATGTTCTTCTACAGCAGTATAGACTTTAATTTGAGGATGCTCTTGAAGTAAAACAGAATCTAACTTGATAACGCTAAACTTCACTTACCTCGCCCACGCCATATAGAAGTAGTAACTGTCAAAGTCCAGGACATCGATGTCCTGAAACCTATCAACTGTCTTTTTAATATAACAATTCCCCTGCCGAATCTCGTTTTGTTAGACTTTGGTTTAACAAATTACTTTTCCTTCAAAGACTGTGATTGGAGGATAAGCCAGGGGATCTGTAATTACGTCGAGCACCACAGGCCCGGCTTCCTGGAAGGCCTCATTAAGAGCCTCTGCCAAATGCTCTAGCTCCTCCACCCGAAGACCCCGGCATCCACAGGCCCGGGCGATGGCGGCGTGATCCACATCCGAGAGATAGACTGCATCTGTATGAGTGCCGAACTTCACGTTTTCAGCGTGCATCTGGTACCCCAATATCCGGTTGTTCAATACGATCACCGTGAAAGACAACTCCATCCGCTTCGCGGCTTCCAGTTCGGCCCAACAATGGCCGAAACCACCGTCACCAGTCACACAGACCACTGGCGCCTCGGGTTTGGCCAGCTTGGCCCCCATGGCCATCGGCAGCCCCCAGCCCAGACCTGCCAAGCCACGGGGGGTAAGGA
>QMMV01000425.1 GCA_003647435.1 Deltaproteobacteria bacterium
TCCCCAAGGGTCCCTCTGGCCGTGGCGAGATCAATGGTATAAAGCCCAAGAGTTTTGTAGAGCATAAGCATCTTCGGGATACGCTCTCCTATAGCCTTAAGATGGGATTGAACTGTTTTTACATCCCCCCGGGCGATAGGCCCGGTCAACGCCCCGGGTATCCCCTTTTCACCGATATTACTCAGGGTGCCATTAATCAAAGGAAGGAGCGCATTAAATGATGTATCGGGCGAGATTCCGGCTGCCTTGGTCAGCTCAAGTGCGAGATGTATCAACGTTACAAGGTAGTTGGAAACTGCCACGGCTGCCGCATGGTATAGTTTTTTGGCCTCCGGCCTTATCTCCATGGGAATAACCCCCAGGTCTTTTGCTATCCTGTGCACAGCGCCAAGGGCTGCCTCGTCCCCCTCGATGCCGCAAAAAGAGCCGGGCACTGAGGTTTCAGCTTGATCCACTGAAGCAAAACTTTGCAGGGGATGGAGGCTTGCGACTACAGCTTCGCAGTCTCTTGCAGACGACAGTATTTCTGATGAGAGGGCGCCGCTGCAGTGAATGACGACTGTGTTTTTTTGAAATCCCATCTCTTTTGAAATGGCCCGGCATGTTGGCTCGATTGCATCATCGGGCGTGGTGATAAACACCACTTCTGCTTTTTTGCTTATACTCCACGGGCAATCAGAAAACTCCTCCGTCCCTATAGCCCGGGCTGCTGTGCGAGCCGTGTCAAGGTGCCTGCTGGCAACCCCGGTGATGGGGTAGCCCGAACGGGCAAGCAACTTCCCTATAGCCGTGCCTACAGTGCCGCACCCAATTATCGCCACAGTCGGTTTCATGTTTGGTCACCCTCCACCGATCTTCCTTCGGGGCAAAACCGAGCTATTGGCCTTGCCCCAGACAACTTAGATAGAATCTTGCTATATCGGCCTGCGCCGGATCAACATCTCCTTTGGCATTTTCAATATTTCCCAGGAAAGCCAGGGAAATAGCCCTGGCGTCATCCTCTCTTTCAGCTTGAACAGCTCTTTTGAACAGGTAGTCGTAAACGCCTGCCTGAACAGCGACATTGCTTTGAATGAACAGGGAAACGGCATCTTCCCACATGGCCTGATCGCTCAAATAGCAGATGGCAAGACGCCTGTGAGCGGTATCATCGTATCTGTTTTGATAGCATAAAAGCTCCGGGAAAACCCCCTTCACATATTCGCGGACTTCAAAAGGGCTGGCCGGTGCGCAGTAATAGTATGGGAGGAGATAACCCTCAGACTTTGTGCCGTAAAGGTATTTGGATGGCCTGTTTTTTTCAACGTACGCACAAAGGGGTGTTCCCTGATAGATCCTCCCCCCTACAGTGTATTCGTACGTTCTTATGGAACAAAACGGATATTCCCTCATTTTTGCCAGGCTGTGGTCCATGGTCTCATAGGTTTCTCCAGGAAGGCCGAATATCAAACATATCGTGGAATGGATGCCTGACTTCTCGCAGATTTCTATCGCTTCAACAACATCTTTTTCTCTGTAAGATATGCAGTTTTTCTCAAGGACTCTGTCCGAAAAACTCTCACATGAAAATACTACGGAAAAAGATGCCTCGGCTAAAAGTTTCGCAAACTCCGTGTCAAAAGGCTTTGGTATCAATTGACTGGTAAAGCGAAAACGCTCATGAAGCCCATCCCTTATGATTGCCTTTGCCAGATGGGATGCATACCGCAGGTCGGGGAGGTTAAATTCGGTATCTACAAAGAATATGCTTGTAGCATCAGCCATATTTCTGGCGATGGCCTTGAGCTCTCTAATGACGCTGCCAATATTTCTGAAAACAAATCGGGGACTTTCGATTAAGGGCTCGATGCAGTAACTGCATCTCTGATTACAACCTCGCTTTACCTGAACCGGAACCGCCGTGGCCTGGTACGCAAAATTGAACCCAGGGTCCCTTCGCTCGAGAGTCAGGCCCGATTCAAACCTGTAGGGTTTTCGGGGGTTGACCGTATAGCCTTCAGCAGAGCGGTAGACCATATTTGGTACCTGCGATATCCTCTCTTTGTCGGGAAATGCCTCGATGAACCGGCAAAGGGGCTCTTCTCCCTCTCCGACAATCCCGTAATCGAGGCCAAGGTATTCGAGCATAGCGGAAGGTGACACGGTAAAGGCCCCGCCCCCGACTACAATAGGGAGGCCAGGTGCAACCTGTTTTACCTCTGAAACAATCTCTTTTATCTGGGGAAGAAAAAAAAAGGTTTGATATCCATCTCCCTTGAAGTCTCCGTATTCCTCACATGACATACAGGTATCAAGGTTTCGAATCCCGATGCCAACAAAATCGGGGTCTGTTTGCTCAATAACGCTTCTTATGTTTTCCCTGTAATCCATGTGTGGAAGGAAAGGATAAGCAATATTTACCGAGTGCCCACGTTTTTTCAGGTAATTTGAAATCATGTCCAGCCCGAACGGGTAAACCTGGTTCAGCAAATAGTATCTGTCCGCATACAGAAGTAATATCTTTTTTCCGGTGGGGGACATTGAAATGACGTATCAGTTTAGCTGTTTCAAAAAACAGACACAATGAGCATACGGGCAATCCGGTATAGACCGCCTCAAACTCGAGCATAACCGAGCGTAAAGAAAGAACAGCGCCTGGACGGTACAATAA
>QMMV01000426.1 GCA_003647435.1 Deltaproteobacteria bacterium
GCAAAGGAATTGAAGCATAAGAATGCGCCAACGCTACAGGAATGACAGCATCCTTATAAAGGCTTGTCCCAATACGATCCAATAAGGCAAGTGTGTCAGGTAGAATTGGATAATGCGTGGGATCGTGCGGGTCGTTGACTGGTCCCGCTGGTTTTGGAATCGTTATTGTGAGCATCTGACCTTGAGCTGTTTTATAAAAGAACTTTTGCCCATAATATGTATCCCGACCAAAAGCCGAATTAGAAGAAGACCTAAATGTCAATATGTGTTGGTAAATGTAATCATCGGACAGTGGCATAATATGTTGACGTGGAATACGTCCGTCTATTGCTGCTGCATGCTCTGCGAATTGCCCCCCTTTTTCAATTCCCACTATCACAGGAATTCTCAGGCGTTGGTCGGACAGCGTGTCATACAGGTCATGAATAAATGCCAAAATCGCTGTATGCAACCATGCTTGGGGACCAAAAAGTGCGAGTGGACCATCAAGAATAAACCCCACATAGCCTACAATGCGTGCTTGTCGCTGTGACAGAAAATGTAGGTATGCAACCATTGTTATTTGTTCGAGAACGGTCATTAATCTTCCGAGGGCCGTAGCATTCCCATGCTCCTCAGAAACTTCTTCATGGATACGCAGTGCATCAGTTGGGAAGATGCGGCCGCCGCACGAAGGGCAATTGACGCCCTCTACTGGAACTTCAATATCTCTTGCTGAGCAATCAGGCGTTGCAGAACAGCGCGCTACTATGACGCCTCCGTGCGGAGATTGCTTGTCGCTTTTTCCGACAAGCAGCATATAGATATCTAATAAAGGAATGTCCTCTACGCTGTAGTCACGAAAGATATCGTATACTTCTGCTCGCCAGGAATCCTTTACTGTTGCCATGTCAGGCCGACAGACATTTGATCCGGGAAGAACCATAGAGTGCAATGCCTCTTGCGTTGCTTCATGAATCACCGCTGGATCAACCAAATGAGCATTCTGTTGACCGAGCAATTCTTCCAAATGAACCAGCACCCCAGCAACTTGTATGTAACCAATCCGAGTACTCGGGTATTCTTCACGGGCAGCAACTTCATGAGGGGACCCGTCGAAAGATATCACCCACCTAACGGGTTCCCCAGAGGTTCCCAATGTATTAGAGTTAACGATAAGTTCTGAGTTGATCTCTGGGTCAGGCTGCTGCGCAAAGACTCGAAAACTTCGTAGTTTTTCCTTGACTAATTCATTCTCCACAATGGGCACATGTCCGGTGCTTCGAGATCGTTCCAATTTCCCTGATGGATTCTTGTATGGCATTTCTTAATCTCCAATCGTTTCTTGCGTTCTGTCTTGATGAGTCCGCAAAGCCGCATTTCGTGCAGCGTCAATCTTGAAACGATCAAATAAATCAATATGCACGGGAATAATATAACGCCCACTGCGTGTCTTTAGGCGGGCGAATCCTACATCCTCAGCTTTCAACGTTAGTTCTGCGAAGTCCTGGAAATCATAGTACTTGGACAGCTCCTTTACCTCGGATCGGTTGTTTAAGTGCGTAACTATCCAGTTTGAAGTGTTTGAAAGAATGAGCGGATCTACACTACTAACCTCTTGCGTCGCATATATCAGACCAATCTTGAACTTTGCAGCTTCTTTTGCAAGCCGAACATAGGGGTCTGCTTCTGAAGGAGCTTTCATTTTGTCGCGATTGAAAAGCCGGTGTGCCTCTTCGATAAATATTTGTATTTTGTATGGCTCTTCTCCAGCAGCGAAGCGCCTTGATGCTTCTGTAAGGATGTGGTTGACTATACGCTCCGAGCAGAACTGGAGAACGTTTTCTGACCCCAGAGATAGATCAACGATGACAATCTTTCCGGAGATGAGTTCTTGTAATACCTCGCTGGCATAATCCTGATCTCTTAAAGGGGAATGAAAGACCCGAAGCGGCTCAAGTAACCGAAAACCTCTCCCTGTTGAGCCACGGTAAACGGTGAGGATGGTCTCCAGCCCACTATCTATCCATCTGTCCAGATGCTGATTCCCAGTATTAGCATCTTTTGCGGCGAGAAAACTATCCCAAAACAGTCGGATGTTGTGATCGTTTAACGTAAGTGTCCCGTGGTTAGTCGAAAATTGAGGTGCTTGAGAATCCGTAAGATTCTGATTAATCAGGTCTATGATATTTCGGTTGACGGCCAGCCTTGTTCTGAATCCCCCAGGGGTGTCAAAACCTGCTTTGATTAGGGTTGCATAGAGTGCACATCTGCGTCTTTGGGCACGGAGATACGCCGACCTATCCGTTCTTTCATTCTCAGGGCCGATCACATCAGCCGAAACAAAGCTCTCTACATATCCAGAAGTCATCCATGCAGATAGCCCCGACCTAATTATCGACCAAGTGACTTCAATCGTGCTATCGGAAAAGAAATTTGTCGAAAGGGAGCGTACACCTGGTTCGTCGCCAGTTGCACCCAAGCGGAATATTGTCACATACTGATCACCAATTTGAGCAAGAGCGGTCTGATCTTGAACGTTAACATTGGCATATTCACCAGCTGGATCAAAAAGCAGCTGGCCTATGTTCTGATTGGTCTCTACTGCATGCTGAAATACGGCAGTAGCGATGGTTTTCATCGTATTTGATTTGCCTAGTCGCGTCATAC
>QMMV01000427.1 GCA_003647435.1 Deltaproteobacteria bacterium
CAGGAGTCAGAGGTCAGGCATCAGAAGTCACAGGGGTCAGCAACCGACGGCCTGTTGCCCAAACAAAAATTCCTTTGAGCGGTCATTAAAACGTTTTTTGCTAACAAATCTTGGCGAAGCTGAAGATCAGCGATGTCAACTGTTTGAGCCCGGAGGGCGAGTTTTGACACCGCCTGTAGCAAGCCTTAGATTTGTCAAAAAACGTTTTAGACCAAGCGAAAAGGGATTTGGGCAACAGGCCGCCGAGAACTGACACCCGTCAACCATCAACCGTGAACCTTCATTAATCATGAACATCGTTTTAATCGGCTACAGAGGCACCGGCAAAACTTCTGTTGGAGAGGCTCTTTCCAGAAGACTTGGACGGTCCTTTTACGACACGGATGCCTATATTGAGGAAAAACTCGGCAGATCGATAAGCGATGCAGTAGCTGCAAAGGGGTGGGCTTTTTTCCGCGCTATGGAAAAAGAGGCAATCGCAGAAATTGCTGCTTTTCAACATTCGGTGATCGCAACAGGCGGCGGCGCAGTTATGGACAAAGATAATGTGGACCGCCTCAGGGAAAACAGCTCCTTTGTGCTCCTTACAGCAGACATTAACACCATTATTGAAAGGATCCAGCGCGATGATAGAAGCTCAGGGCAGCGTCCCGCCCTGTTGAATGACGATATACGTAGAGAAACAGAGACATTGCTGAAACATCGAATGCCGGTCTACAAGCAGGTGGCGGATTTTTGTGTAGATACGACGAACCTGACTATCGACGAAGTGGTTGAACGTATCATGAGGAGGTATCGTGGCCGGGAATAGTTTTGGTAAGGCATTTGTCGTCACCACATGGGGGGAATCTCACGGAAAAGCCCTCGGGGTGGTTATTGATGGTTGCCCCCCACGGCTTTCCCTGGAAGAGTCCGACATCCAGCAAGAGCTGAATAGGCGTAAGCCAAGAATTCCCTCAAGCACTGCAAGACGTGAGGCGGACAAGGTTGAGATTCTCTCAGGCACATTTGAAGGAAAGACCACAGGCACACCTGTCTCTCTCCTTATCTATAACAAAGATGTAGATAGCAGCGCCTACGAGTCAATCAAGGATATCTTCAGGCCCGGCCATGGCGACTTCACCTATCTAAAGAAATACGGCATACGCGATTGGCGTGGAGGCGGGAGGGCTTCCGGCCGGGAGACGGCGGCCAGGGTTGCGGCAGGCGCTGTAGCCAAAAGAGTGCTGGCCCGGGAGCGCATCAAGGTAACAGCTTATACAGTGGAACTTGCGGGGATCAGGGCAGGGCTGGTGGATCTGGACGTTGTTGAGAGAAATCCTTTTTTTGTACCAGACATGGCAGCGGCAGAACGAATGGAAAAAAGGGTAAGCGAGATCAAGGCCGCTGGGGATTCTGCAGGCGGGATTGTTGAGGTCCTCGTCCAGGGCTGTCCCGCGGGACTTGGAGAGCCGGTTTTTGACAAGCTGGATGCCGATCTGGCGAAGGGATTGATGAGTATCGGGGCGGTAAAGGCCGTTGAGGTTGGTGCAGGTATTGAGGCAGCCAGGCTGCTTGGCTCTGAGTGTAATGACCAGATCACCCCGGAAGGGTTCCTAACCAACCGTGCCGGAGGAATTCTTGCAGGTATCTCAAACGGCGACAATATTGTCGTCAGAGCGGCCGTGAAACCCATATCTTCCATTGAGATAGAACAGAAAACGATTGATCTCGACTCAAAGCCCAGAACCATCTCCGTGAAAGGGCGGCACGATGTCTCTGCCATTCCCAGGATTGTCCCGGTGTGTGAGGCAATGGTCAGACTGGTGATCGTGGATCACTTGTTGCGGCAGAGGGTTACAGGATGAAAAAAAGTAATATTTCTATCATTGGGGGCGTCGGCCGCATGGGAAGCTGGTTCGGCCGGTTTTTTGAAACCGCTGGTCACGAGGTCAATAGCATTGAAGGAAAAGATGTTGAACAGATACGTCAGGCGGCCGGGCGGAGCGATGTGGTTATCGTCAGTGTTCCAATAGGTGAAACCTGCGAGGTGATCGAGAAAGTAGGGCCTTATGTGAAAGCTGAATCTCTTCTCATGGATCTGACGTCTCTAAAGGCAGAACCCGTCGAATACATGTTGAAATACTCGGAGTCCGAAGTGATTGGTACTCACCCGCTGTTCGGGCCCGATGCCGAAAGCCTGAAAGATCAGACTGTCATCCTCTGCCCCGCGCGAGCCAACAGGTGGTTTGCATGGTTGACTGATATACTTTCTGCTCAAGGGGCAAGGCTGGAGATAATCTCTCCGGAAAAACACGACAGGATCATGACCATTGTCCAGGCTATGGCACACATAAACACGATGCTTATGGGCTTTTTGATAAAGGAGTTAAATGAGAATCTTTCAGATCTGAAGCGTTATTCCACCCCGCTTTTCAGGGTGCAAATGGCTCTTGTTGGAAGACTCTTTGCCCAGGACCCCAGAGTTTATGCCGAAATCATTGGACATAACCCAGAGGTGAAACATGCAGTGGCCGTGTACAGCGCGTTGTTGGGTGACATCAAAAAATGTGTGGACGGGGGAGAAGCCGGCCATATTGCTCATGCGTTATCGGATGCTTCCACTTTTTTTGAACCTATCGAAGCCGAATCTCTGGCGACAAGC
>QMMV01000428.1 GCA_003647435.1 Deltaproteobacteria bacterium
AGCGCGTTGTTGGGTGACATCAAAAAATGTGTGGACGGGGGAGAAGCCGGCCATATTGCTCATGCGTTATCGGATGCTTCCACTTTTTTTGAACCTATCGAAGCCGAATCTCTGGCGACAAGCAGAGTATTGTTAAGGGCTCTAACATCCTCCCAAGACATAGCCCGCAGTGAATGACGTTTACGTCGTTGCCCAGGCAGAAATTCCTTCCCAAGCCATCAGAACGCATTTTGCCTGGGTAGGGGAGGCCTTAGCCTCCCTCCTGCGGGCCCCCGCCTCTTTTTCCTTGACTGCTGCGGCCTGATTGCATATCCTTGATTCGCAATCAGGATTGGTCGCAAAAACACTTAGTTAGCTCATCAGAAGGAAATTGTTGTATCAGTTTAGCTTTTTGAAAATATTATTGTGTATGTCTGTTTTTTAAAAGAGCTAAAGTGTTACGAATTGTTTAATTTTTTTACTGTAGCAATTTAGCTTCCTGAAAGATGCCCGCGAAGCGTTTCTGACCCTGTTTGTTTCAGCAGGCTAAACTGATACCAAACAGCGAAGCTGATACCATCGCAGAGAATTCTCTTGATAAAAGCGCGGAATAAACTGTTGACTGTACGCAGGATTCTGATCTTTCTACCCATTTTCATCGTCTTCTTCTTGCTCCAGTCTTACTTCTGGGTACCTACCTATGAAGAGCAGACACGAGGCAATCCCGACCGCCTGAATGAATACATTACGGCATCGATTGGGGGGCCCAGTATACTGAACCCGATACTGTCGGCAGATTCGGCCAGCAGCGACATCGAGGCTATGGTATTCGAAGGGCTCATCGACCGGGATGAAGAGCTTAATTTCAGAGGACGGCTTGCCACGAGTTGGGATATCCATGAAGAAGCCTTTTTCTACATAAACGAGGCTGCCGGAATTCCTGGTATCGGCGAAGCAGATGCAGGGGCAGTTGCCGATCTTCTCAAGAGGGCGAAAGCCGGGAAGTTGGCAGTTGATTCAAAGACTAAAGCCACTTTGGACAACATTAAAAAGATTATTGTTATTCCTGCCAGGGAATTTGTTTGGACGGGAAGGGAAAAATCACCGAATGGAAGTTCGGAACCCGAAATAGAGATCGGTGTTCGGGCTCCGGATAGGATCAAGCTTGTTTTGAATCACGTTGACCAGGACCTTTTCAAGAACCTGTCGACCATTCTCGGGAACGATTATTTCACATCATTCGATAGCGAGCGTTACATGAGAGTTGAGCACAAGCTGCCGCAGGAAGAGCGGGTGAGGTACGCAAAAGAGATTTTGCCTGCTACTGAGCATAATCCGATCGTAACGTTTCACTTACGCCCGGGTGTCAGGTTTCATGATGGCCATCTATTTGATGCCACCGATGTCAAATTTACCTATGAGGCGATCATGAACCCCAAGAACCTATCCCCGCGCATAGCCGATTTTGAACCTGTAAAACATGTGGATATCATCGATCCGCTGACCGTGCGCGTTGTCTACAGCCGCCTATATTCCCCTGCCCTGGGGACCTGGAGCATGGGAATATTGCCTGAGCATCTCTTAAACGATGAGGCCCTGAGAAAGGAGGCAATCAGACTCGGGAAGGACCCTGCCGATTTTTCCATGCGTCAGAGCAACTTTAACCGCCATCCGATTGGTTGCGGCCCGTTTGTCTTTCAGGAATGGAAGTCTGACCAGTATGTTCTCCTTCAACGTTTTGAAGGCTACTGGGAAGGCCCGCCCAATTACCAGCACTATGTATACCGGATTATTCCGGATCTGCTCACCCAGGAAATGGAGTTTTACGGCGGGACCATCGACAGCTATCAGGTCCAGCCTCACCAGGTCGAACGTCTAAGCCGGGATCCGCGATACCAAAGCTTTTCAGGGGTTTCTTTCGGTTATACCTATATAGGATACAACATGCGACGGGAGCCCTTCAATGACCGCAGGGTTCGCATGGCTCTGAGCATGGCCATCGATGTGGATAAAATTATAGACTGTGTCCTGTATGGGCAGGGGGAGCGGATTACCGGCCCCTTTGTAAAGCAGACCGACTACTATAATAACAATGTCAAGCCTGTTCCCTATGATCCGCGAGGGGCACTGAAACTCCTTGAAGAAGCCGGCTGGCAGAAAAACAAAGATGGCTGGCTTGAGAAAAATGGAAAGCGCTTTCAATTTACGCTGATTACTAACAGCGGCAACGACCTTCGCAAAGCGGTGCTGGCCATAGCTCAGAATGCCTGGAGACAACTGGGGATTGATGTTCGAACCGACCTGCTGGAATGGTCTGTCTTTATTCAGGAGCGTGTGAATAAGGCGGATTTTGACGCTCTTATCCTCGGCTGGGTGATGGGAATAGAACCGGACCTGTATCAGATCTGGCATTCGAGCCAGACACATTCCCATCAACTGAATTTTGTGGGATTCAGGAATAAACAGGCAGATGATCTCATCATCAAGATAAGACAGGAATACGATCGTGAAAAACAGGTTGAGTACTGCCACAGGCTTCATGAAATCATCGCGCGGGAACAGCCTTACACATTCTTGTATGTTTCCAAGTGGACGGCTGTTCTGGACAAGCGGATTGTGATAAAGCAGGAGGATGAAAAGGGAAACGCTGTGTATAAAAA
>QMMV01000429.1 GCA_003647435.1 Deltaproteobacteria bacterium
GAGTAGGGTTGGGCGGTCGGGTTTAACGCAGTAGCGAAGGGCGTTCAGTTGGTTTTCACTCACCCCCGGACAATATCTGAATTTTGTCCGCACCTCTTGAACATCCTCTTCAGTTGGAGGGAATCGATTACTCCTGAGAATGCTCGAAACGAAATGATACTCTTTCAGCAGCCTTCCTGAAGTCGCTTGCACAACTTTCTGAAAAGCTTCACTCGATTTTACTTTTTTCTCAATGTCTTTAAAAAAGAGTTCAATCTGGGTCAGCATCTGTTCCTTGGCCGTAGACTCCAGAGGCAAATCGTGTAGCGCGTCCGGGGGAACCTTCCGTACAAGCAGAACTTGTTCCGGGGTCAGCACGTATTCCAGCAGCTTCTCGGGGTAGCCGTGCAGGCCGGCCCACAAGCTGAGCCACTGCCAGACCTCATTCGAATATTCAGGAAGCCGTCTGCAGATATTCTTTATCCATGTCTCGTTGCTCCTCTCTGCCCATTGCTCGCATTTAGTCTTGAGACAGCGGTGCAGCACCGGATATTTCTTGAATGCTGCCTTTGCTTCATCACTGACGAGCGCCTTGATCACATCGACAAGATGGGCGCTACCCAGCATGTCCGGCTGAAAGGCGACTCCCAGGACATGTGTGAGCAAACGGCTTTCAAAATCGGTCTGTTTCCGAGAATCAACATGTATTTCCAAGAGGTCATGGTCGAGAACATCGGTATCGGTCAGCCAGTCCGGTACCTGTATATTCCACTGCTCGGCCAGCACCAGACGGGCTGTTTTTTCCTCGAACCTGGACGAACAGCCAATCTGTTCGGTGAAATCCCGCAGCCAGGCAAAGTGGTTCTTTGAACGCACCCACACTTTCGCAGCCGTATCGAGTTTCAAACGGTGAGACAGCGCACGGCACACCCGCACATAATCTTCGTCGCTCTCCACCAGAAGGACATCATCGGGGGGAGTATGCGCCAGATTGCCGACGTAAGAAATTATGAATGATGAATTATGAATGATGAATTTCCTCCATATATTTTTCAAACCCCGATTATTTTCCTCATCGCATCATTCAGTTTCTTTGCCATATCAGTGCTCAACAAGTTCCTTTTCACTCCATAGCTGATAACGGACTTCAGGACGGCCACCAATCCTTCCGTGTCATCGGGATATTTAACAGTCAGTTCCTTCCCAAAAAGACTCGGCGTTTCTCGTACTTCGTATTTTCGTTTCTCACTGACGAGCTCGATGCTGACAGGGTCGCTGACATTGCCGTCCTGGTCCACTGCCCGCATTTTTATTTTCACATTTGGCCTGCCTTTCAGGAGGCTGACGAGATCAAGCTTTTTGTCGGCTTTTTGAGCGCTTTCCGAATGCCGGGGGTCGGTTCCGTCCAGGGTATAGATCACTCGGGCGGCACCTTTTGGGATCTCCACATACATCTCCTGAGATTCCCGGACTTCATGAACGCCTTCATCAACAGCCGGCTTATAGACTACCGGCTTGGCTTTATCGATCTCTGCCTTGGCCTGCTTCAATTTGGCCGCATAGTCCTTTACGTGAAGCGACGTCCACTCCGCTACTGCGCCGAATCCGTAGTCCTTGGGCAGAAGCGTAACGATCTTGCTGCTGAAGCTGACATTTTGCTCGGCCAGGCGCACAAGAAACTGTTTCGCATCCTCATAATCGCACTTGTATGGATCGCGTTGGCTCGGGTTCAGGCTTGCGTACCATTTGGTGACCACGTTTTCACACTCGATCATATCGCCCTTTACACCGTAGACCTCACAAATCGCCTGTGCGACCCGCCCTTGTGCCGCCTGTTCGCCCGAATTAAGCAACTCCACGTCCGCAGCAAAGGCATCACCGATAGTCTCGGTGTCCTTTTGAGTAAGGGTATCCCCAACCGGACCTCCGGTATAAACCGCCGGTAATTGCTCCAGCATGAAATCAAATCGATCTACGCTGCCGGCAAGCCCGTCCATCAGGTTTTTGAGCCCGTTCAAACGAGCCTGCCGGTCTTTTTCATAAAGGCTGATGATCTTGGCCACGGCCGGCAAGCCGTTCCACCATTGTTTGAGCGCTTCAAAGGCAGAGTTGAGGGAGCGTGTTTCGCCGTGTTTCAGGGGCGGTGCATCGACCGCCTTGGCAACCCGGTCGATGAGACTGATCTGGGCTTGCGAAATATCACGGACTACAAACACCGTTTTGGCCGCCGGGTCTGATACAATCTTGGCCAGGTCATCGTAGGAGCGAACCGGCTGTTCCACCATCCGGGTGGAATCCTTGTAAACAATCAGTCTCTCGCCATACGCTCGAACGATGTGAGCCAGTGACAACATGAGCGGTGTGCCACCGACGCCGAAAGGCGTATCCCTCGCATCTTCCAGAAAAGCGCCGACCGGGAACGTTTCCCCGGGATTGAGACTTGCCAGGCGCTCGCACAGTTCTTTTAAAACCGGGAAATCGTCGTGGATCTTGTCCGGATCGGTCTCACACGTAAAATAGGAAACCACACCCTCCGAACCGGTTTTCCGCAACGCCCCCGCGCCTTTCAGGAGAACTTTCTCCAGGTATCGTTTCTCTCCGTGATTGTCGGGGTTGCCATTGTCAATCAGAACCTTTTCCGCTTCCAGCAATACGCC
>QMMV01000430.1 GCA_003647435.1 Deltaproteobacteria bacterium
ATACGGAACGGACAGGCCATCCGATTGGAGACCGTCTCAAACTCCAGCCTAACTGAGCGTAAAGAAAAAACAGCGCTTAGAAGTTCAAATCAGATCCATTCGGTCACAATATCAGTTATCGTCAAGGACGAATATCCAGGCTACTGTTTTTTCTCAACGCTCAGTAATGCTCTCAGACAGTGAGCCAGTCTCCAATCGGATGGCCTGTCCGCAATAATATTTTCAAAAATCTAAACTGATACATGGAGTTTTGGGGTTTCTTGGAGTTGCCATTTCCATCTTTATGGCATCACTCTTTGATAGAGCCCTCATGATCTGTTGGAGCTTGTCAAACAGTTCGAGAGCTGCATCTTGGGTGATTGCGAGACGACATGCGGGGTTTTGTCGGGAAGTTGTCTGTCAACTCCTCAGTCTAACAAGGTTCAAAAGCCCACCGGCGAGCACAATCTTTCTTTCTCTGTCATCTAAATCAATAGATACCTCAAAGCTCTTTTTCCGGGTTCTATTTCCAACACGAACGGATGTTTTGCCTATTTTTATTGAAGTTGCGACACCTTCGATGACCAGTTCATCTCCGGGGCGGATTCCCTCGCGCTCCTCAGACGTTGACAAGATCATGGGGAGTATGCCGAAATTGATGAGGTTTGAGCGGTGTATCCTGGCAAAGGAGAGAGCCAGGACTGCTTTGATTCCCAGAAACATGGATGCAAGGGCTGCATGCTCCCGGCTGGAACCCTGTCCGTAATTTCTCCCGCTTACAATAAAACCTCCACCCTTCTCCCTGGCCCTTTTTCCAAATTCAGGATCACGCTGGGAAAATACATATTCGGAGATCGCAGGGATATTTGACCGCAAGGCCATGATACGGGGGCCGGCAGGGAGGATGTCGTCTGTAGTAACGTCATCGCCTAAGGAGATCAACACCTCGCCTTCCAAGGTGTCAGGTAGGGGTCGGCCTGTCGGAAGCGCCTTTATATTCGGACCCCGGACTATTTCCACTGTTTCCGGGTGCCCGGAAGGCTGCAAGAAAAGATGCTCCATGGGCGGAAAGGCCCGGGGTACTGCAACTGCAGGTGGCTTACCAGAAGATCTGGGATCGGTCAGCTTCCCTTTTATTGCAGAAACTGCGGCCACTTCCGGACTGCACAGATAGAGCCTTGCGCTTAGTGTTCCACTGCGTCCCCTGAAGTTTCGGTTAAATGTCCTCAAGCTTACACCGTCTGTGGGCGGAGATTGCCCGATACCGATACATGGACCGCAGCTACATTCGAGGATTCTGGCCCCCGCCTCTATCATGTCTATTAATCCGCCCGTTTCGGCCAACATTCTAAGAACCTGTCTTGAGCCCGGTGATATAACGACGTTTGTGTCAGGATGGACGCGCTTTCCTTTCAGAATAGCAGCCACTGTGGCGAGGTCCTTGTAAGAAGAATTCGTGCAGCTTCCGATCGCAACCTGATCAAGTCTGAGTCCCGCAATCTCTCTCACCGGACAAACACGATCCGGCATATGGGGCCGTGCAATTAGGGGCTCCAGTTCGTCAAGGTGAATCCTTATGACATCTGCATAAGATGCATCCGGGTCTGCAGAAAGAGGCACGAAGTCCCCTTCCCGCCCCTGGGCTCTTAAAAACTCCAGCGTCCGCTCGTCGCTCGGAAAGATGGAGCTGGTAGCCCCTGTTTCCGCGCCCATATTGGCAATGGTTGCCCGCTCCGGTACTGACAGCGTTGCCACTCCGGGGCCGCCGTATTCAAAGACTCGCCCCACACCGCCCTTTACCGAAAGCCTGCGAAGTAATTCAAGCACAATGTCCTTGGCTGTTACCCAGGCAGATAGAGTTCCTTCGAGTCGCACCAATACCACTTCGGGACACCTGAGGTGAAAGGGCTCACCTGCCATGGCCATGGCCACATCGAGGCCGCCTACTCCGATTGCAAGCATCCCGATCCCCCCGGCCGTGGAGGTGTGGCTGTCTGAGCCTAAAAGGGTCTCACCAGGCACCCCAAATCTTTCAAGGTGCAACTGGTGACAGATCCCATTGCCCGGGGGGGAAAAGATCATACCGTACTTTGCTGCCATGGAACGGAGGAACCTGTGGTCGTCGCCGTTTTGAGGGCCTGCCTGGAAGGTATTATGATCCACGTAACTCACAGATTGCCTGGTGCGCACGCAGGAGACGCCAAGGGCCTCAAACTGCAAACATGCCAGGGTCCCTGTTGCATCTTGCGTAAGTGTCTGATCGACCGGAAGCTCCAGGGTCTCAGCCTGCTTTAGAGGCAGCTTTATCCCATGTCGATAAAGGATCTTTTCAAAAAGGTTTTTGCCTGGCATGTGGCTCTCCACTAACTTTATTGTATTTTTTTAGCGGTTTAGATGTTTGAACCTATTATTGCAGACAGGGTATCATTCAGGTTTGGGGCTTCGGGCTTAAATGTTCAGTTTCTGACGGCCTGTTGCCAAAATCCCTTCCCGCTTGGTCTAAAACGTTCTTTTGACAAATCGTAACACCTTAGCTCTTTTAAAAAAACAGACATACGGAGCGGACAGGCCATCCGATTGGAGACTGGCTCACTGTCTGAGAGCATTACTGAGCGTTGAGAAAAAACAGTATCCTGGATATTCACCCTTGACG
>QMMV01000431.1 GCA_003647435.1 Deltaproteobacteria bacterium
CGATACATGGGCGAATACATTTTTTGACTGGATGAATAATATCAGGGACTGGTGCATATCGAGACAGATCTGGTGGGGACATCGCATTCCTGCATGGACATGCGACACGTGTGGGAAGTTGATCGTCTCCATAGAGGCTCCCAGCGCATGTCCTGCCTGTAACGGAACATCCCTTACACAGGAAACCGATGTCCTGGACACATGGTTTAGTTCGGCCCTGTGGCCGTTTTCCACCATGGGCTGGCTTGATGAAACTCCCTTACTGAAAACGTTCTATCCCACTTCGGTGTTAATTACCGGTTTCGATATCTTGTTTTTCTGGGTTGCTCGAATGATGATGATGGGCCTGCACTTCATGAAAGACGTTCCATTCAGAGAGGTTTACATCCATGCCCTGGTCAGAGATGCCGAAGGCAAAAAGATGAGTAAGTCAAAAGGGAATGTGATCGACCCCCTCCAGGTTATGGAGAGGTTCGGCACAGATGCATTCAGGTTCACGCTAACAGCCTTCGCAGCACAGGGTCGAGACATAAAACTTTCCGAAGAACGGATAGAAGGTTATCGACATTTCATCAACAAGATCTGGAATGCTTTTCGCTTTTCCCTTCAGCATTTGAAGGGTTTTGATCCAGACTACTCGCTAAAGGACGTTCGGCACCTTTCGCTCGTAAACAGGTGGATCTTGAGCCGTCTCAACAGCGTGGTTGGAACACTGATACGGGCGCTTGATGAGTATAAGTTCAACGAGGCAGCAAGTGCGCTGTACCAATTTGTGTGGCATGAATTTTGTGACTGGTACCTTGAGATAATAAAACCTATTCTTTACAGAACCAGCGCATCGGGAGCGGACAGGAAATTAGAAGAGCCAAAAAAAAGCGAAGACTACGAAGCAACGCTGTTTATCCTTTACTTCGTGTTGGACAAGACCTTGCGTCTCTTGCACCCATTTATTCCTTTTGTTACCGAAGAGCTCTGGCATAAGCTTCCAGGCACCAGTGGCTCTATCATGAGAGCGCAGTTTCCTGCCAGTAATCCTCAGCACCATGATACTGAAGCCGAGGCGGCAATGAATCTCGTAATGGGAATTACAAGCGGTATCCGCAATATCAGGGGCGAAATGAATTTGCCTCCTTCCCTTGTGGTGGACGCCACAGTTCAGTGCCCGGACAGCCGGGTCCGTCAACAGATCGAGGATCATCGAGAAATCATCAACAACATGGCCAGACTTCAGACTCTTAATGTGATGCCGCCTGGGGAGCCACCGCCGTCGTCTGCGACTACCGTCTATGACAATCTCGCCATATTTGTCTCTTTGAAAGGGATAATAGATTTCAAGGCCGAACAAGCACGTCTAAGTAAAGAGATTGCCAAGACCACAAAAGAGCTGGAAAGACTTTCAAAAAAACTAAGCAATCAGGATTTTTTGCACAAAGCTCCCGCGGATGTGGTTGAAGGTGTCCACGAAAAACGGGAAAGACTTGCCGAAAAGAAAAGGAAACTGCAACAACACCTGGATGTAATAAGTGCATCAGACCAATAACCAATGAATCAGATGTTTGAAACCGATGAGCTAATTCGCATTGCCTTAGAAGAGGACATCGGGCCCGGCGATGTAACAACCGATGCACTCATTGAGCCGGACCTTGAGGGAGAGGCAACGATTTTTGCCAAGGAATCGCTTGTGCTGGCAGGTCTTAAGCTTGCACAGCGGGTGTTTCTCACACTTGATGCGGACATGAGTTTTGAAGAAGCATTTGAAGATGGCAACAGAGTGAAACGTGGAGATGAGGTACTCAGGGCCCGCGGCAAACTGCACGCCCTCCTCGCAGGAGAGCGAACCGCGCTTAATTTCCTTCAGCACCTTTCAGGTATTGCTACCCTTACACGCCAATTTGTGGATCACGCAGGCACCGTCAGCGTTCGACTCACAGATACTCGAAAGACAACTCCGGGATGGCGTGTTCTTGAGAAATATGCTGTACGGGTCGGAGGAGGCCATAATCACAGGTTCGGGCTATATGACGGGATCCTTATCAAAGACAACCATATCAAGGCGTGTGGGGGAATTACAGAGGCTGTCAGGAGAGCGCGCAACAAACACAGGTATCTGTTGCGCATAGAAGTGGAGGTAACAAATCTCGAAGAGGTTGAGGAAGCCCTCGCAAACGGTGTAGATGTTATAATGCTTGACAATATGAGGCCCCATGAGATACGTAAGGCCGTCAAGCTTGTTGACGGGCATGCATTGGTTGAGGTTTCAGGCGGCGTGGCCTTAGACACAGTGGCCGAGCTCGCTTCAACAGGGGTCGACATCATTTCGATAGGCGCACTGACACATTCGGCGAGGGCTGTTGACATAAGCATGAACATTATTCCACAATTTAGCTCGATGGCAGCATCTTAGCCCTCTTTCAAAAAAACAGACATAAATATTTTGTAACACTTTAGCTCTTTTAAAAAACAGACATATGGAACGGACAGGCCATCCGCAATAATATTTTCGTATCAGTTTAGCTGTTTCAAAAAACAGACACAATGAGCATACGGGCAATCCGGTATAGACCGCCTCAAACTCGAGCATAACCGAGCGTAAAGAAAGAACAGCGCCTGGACGGTACAATAA
>QMMV01000432.1 GCA_003647435.1 Deltaproteobacteria bacterium
ATTGAACCCGAAGACAAGGTGGTCACACAATTGATTCCCCTTGAATATGCAAATCCAGATCAACTGAAAAAACTTTTTGCCCCCCTGATATCCAAGAGCAGTGTGATTGTCTCCTACCCTCCTACCAATATGTTGATCGTCACGGACGTACTGTCCAACATCAAGCGGCTGCTGCAGATTGTAAAAGCGATTGATGTAGTCGGTATCGGCGCAGAGATCTCGGTGATACCTCTTAAACACGCCACGGCAACGGTTCTTGTGAAGTCAGTTTCATCGGTATTTCAGACCAGGGCCCGCAAGAGAGGCGCACCGGTGACCCCCGGTATAAAGATTGTAGCCGATGAGCGCACCAACTCCTTGATCGTGGCAGCCACCGAGGACGAGACTCTAAAAGTAAAACATCTCATCAAGCTCCTGGACAAGGAAATTCCACGCGGTGAAGGGAATATCCATGTCTATTATCTCCAAAATGCCAACGCCGAAGATCTGGCCAAGGTTTTGACCGCCCTTCCTTCCAAGCAGGCAAAAGGGACCGTGAAGGGAAAGGCACCTGTCATTTCCAAGGAGGTCCAGATTGTAGCCGACAAGGCGACCAATTCCCTGGTGATTACGGCGGATAAGGACGACTATCTTGCCTTAGTAGATGTTATCGAGAAGCTCGATATTCCACGCAGGATGGTTTATATCGAAGCGCTGATTATGGAAGTGAAGGTAGATAAAGATTTCAAGGTCGGCGTTGAGTGGCGTGCAGCGGAGGAAATGGGCAGTCACGAAAGTAGAAAACATGTAGGTTTTGCAGGCTCTGGCGGTGCGGGCGGGGCGGGAGATTATGACATCATTCCAGAAATTCCATCGTTTCCTGCCGGGTTTTCGTTTGGAATTTTGGGCGAGTCCATCGAAATTGGCGGGGTTCGGTTTCCCAGCATAGGGGCAGTTATGCGTGCCTATCAGACGGAGGACGACGTGCACATCCTTTCGACTCCCCAACTTTTGACAACTGACAACGAAGAGGCTGAGATCTATGTTGGGGAGAATGTCCCGTATATTACCAGGCAGGAAACAACAGAGGCTGCCAGAGACTATATCACTTATGACTATAAGGATGTCGGAGTGAGACTCAAGATCACGCCGCAGATTAACCAGGAGCGGTTTGTCCGACTTAAGATTTCTCAGGAAGTCATAAAACTCAAAAAGGGGGCTGACCCATATAGGCCGACCACACTGAAACGCACAGCGGATACTACGGTTATTGTGAAGGATAACAATAACCTCGTTATTGGTGGGATTATTGGCGAATCCATCGAAAAAGGGACTTACAAAGTCCCCTGCCTGGGAAATATCTCGGGACTGGGTTGGCTTTTCAAATCGATGTACAGAACCGGGGAAAAAACCAACCTTTATATCTTCCTTACCCCACACATCGTTGAAAACCCGACTGAGGCAAAGAAGATCTATGAAGAAAAAAAGGGTGAGATCGACACGATCCGGGAAGGCGTGATCAAGATGTATGAAAGGCCGGAAGCCAGGAACCAGAATCCAGAATAAAAAAACAAGGCGGTTCCGACGCAGAGCATCGGAACCAGAATAAAATATCCTCGTTCACACGCTCTGCTAACATTCTCGTTCACACGCTCTGCGTGGGAACGTAGGAACAGGATAGGCGCGCCGCGCTCTACTTACACAGCAAGGCGGTTCCGAGAGCAACCAGGCGCAGAGCGCTTAGTGGAAGCGGTTCTGACGCAGAGCATCGGAACCAGAATAACCCCATAACATTCTCATTCACACGCTCTGCGTGGGAACGGGAACGGGACAGGCGCTCCGCGCCCTACTTAGGCAATGACAAGAAGCCGATATAAGATTACATCTAAGGGGCTGCCCCACTTTCTGACATGCACCGTTGTCAATTGGATTCCAGTATTTGCCAGACCCAAAGCCGCGCAAACAGTCCTGGATTCATTACGTTACTTGCAAGCAAAGGAAGAATTGGTTATTTTTGGTTTTATCATAATGGAAAATCATCTTCACATGATCGCTTCAGGAAAGGATCTGCCCAACATCATCCGCAGATTCAAATCATTTACAGCAAGGAAAATTATTGACTATTTCCGGGACCGAGGAGAAAAAGCCATCCTGGAGCAGCTCAGCAACGCCAAAGTGCCGCACAAGGAAGACAGGAGATACCAGTTTTGGCAGGAGGGAAATCATCCCATTCTGATCCAAAATGACGAAATGATGCGGCAAAAACTCGAATATATCCACAACAACCCTGTTCGCCGCGGCTATGTTGATAACCCAGCTCATTGGCGGTATTCAAGTGCACGAAACTACGCTGGACAGGAGGGGTTGTTAGAAGTAACAGTGACATGGTAGCCTAAACCAGGCGCAGAGCGCTTAGTGGAAGCGGTTCCGACGCAGAGCATCGGAACCAGAATAATAATCCAGAATAACATCCTCGTTCACACGCTCTGCGTGGGAACGGCATTAGATAGACAACGGCACACATCCTCGTTCACACGCTCCGCGTGGGAACGGCAGGCATTAGACAGGCGCTCCGCGCCCTACTTACCCAGCAAGGCGGTTGCGAAAGCAACCAGGCGCAGAGCGCTTAGTGGAGGCGG
>QMMV01000433.1 GCA_003647435.1 Deltaproteobacteria bacterium
GGGTTGACCGGTCGTGCCGGAGCTGTAAAAAAAGACGGCAATGTCTTCGCCTTTGGTTCTTGCAATAGATCGTTCAAATAAACCTGGATGTTCTTTCTCATATGCCCTACCCATCTCGAGCATGTGCTCCATGTTCATGAGAATGGGATCAGAATAGGACCAGAGCCCTTTTGGATCCCAATAAATAACCTTCTGCACCGCCGGGACCCTATCCTTGATCACGAGGAGTTTATCAACCTGTTCTTGGTCCTGACACACGACAAAACGGGATTCTGAGTGACCCACGTAGTATTCAACCTCTGAAGGTGTGCAATCAGCAAAGATACCGACAACCACGCCACCAGCCGCTTGTGCAGCCAGTTCGAACCAGTAGGCATGGGGTTTGTTCTCTGCCAGTATAGAAACTCGCTCGCCAGGTTTGAGTCCCATAGAAATAAAAGCCAGGCAGAGATACTTGACAGTTTCATAATACTCTGCCCAGGAATAACTCTGCCAGATGCCCATATCCTTCTCCCGCATGGCAACTTGGCTTGAGCCATACTTGATATAGTTTTTGAGGAGAAGCTTGGGAAGCGTGTCCTCTTTTCCTATTGGACGCAATTCATTCATCATTAACTTGACGGTCTTTAGGTATCAGATAATTCTTTGCCCAAGTAGGCCTTGATTACCTTCTCGCTCCGTTTGACATCGGCAGGGGTGCCTTCAGCAATTTTCTTCCCAAAATCGAGGACGACCACTCGCTGAGATATGTCCATCACCACGCCCATGTCGTGCTCAACGATAATGACAGGGATATGTTTCAACTCCTGTATATCCAGGATGAATCGGGCCATATCCTCCTTTTCTTCCACATTCATTCCGGCCATTGGCTCATCCAGAAGCAGGACTTTTGGCTCAAGGGCCAGAGCTCTTCCCAGGTCTACGCGTTTCCTGAGCCCATATGGGAGACTCTCAACTACCTTGTAGCGAATCTCTTCCATTTCCAGGAGGTCAATGATTTTTTCGACAACACGTCGGTTCTCAATTTCTTCGCGACGGGCCCTCCCAAAAAAGAATGAGCCTGCCATTGGTCCGTAACTGATATAGATATGGCGGGCAGCCATCAGATTATCCAGGACGGTTAAACCGGTATAGAGCTCGATATTTTGAAAGGTCCTGGACATGCCCAACTTGGCTCTTTTACTGGGGGAGAGCCGGCTGATGTCCTGATTGTTAAAAAACACACTGCCTCTATCCGGATGGTAAAAACCACTGATGCAGTTCAAAAGAGATGTCTTGCCAGCACCATTGGGCCCGATGAGGGCTAAAATCTCATCCTCATAGAGATCAAAGGAGACATCTAATAATGCCTGAACCGAGCCAAAGCTTAGTGACAGCTTTTCTACCTTCAGTTTTAGTTCGCCTCTGGATTGCATAAATGCGCTCCAAGACCCTTCATTTCACACCTTTTTTGATCTAGCAACGGAGCGGGCCATTCTGTCCAGCTTGAAGATGGTATTGAATTCCATGTTCTTGCTGATCCAGAGATTATTGTTTATGACCGAATCTGTAATAGCCCCCCTGTAAGCCAGTCCATCCAACAGGGTATTTGGGTCATCACATACCATGACAAAGTCATGTGAAGATGGCGCTTCTTCTTCCAATTTGATATCTCCATCATCTATGATAATGGCAAATTCTCCTCCCCTTGTCTTCACCAGGATATCACGCTTCCACCCGGCAATGTCTTTCCTGGCCCGTTCGTTGGTGTTCATTTCTTCAATTATCGATTTCATTTCTGCCAAGGCCTTGTTGTACGTTGCCGTGTCTTCTTGAGAAGCTGCAGGAAGCTCGGGTTCTACGGGTGATTCCCAGTTGATCTCAGACTCCTGAAGGCCTTTCTTTTCGATCTGTTCCTTGCTCAATTCTGCTGTGGGAACACAGAATACATCTGTCATCTCACCGATCCGGTTGTCCCTGAAGACAAGTTTCACCTCTGTTCCTTTTTTGATGATCCCAGGCACAAGAATACCGGTTGTTGTATAAAGATTAACACTCAGGGCAGTGTCAGCGCCCTGGAAGATAACCCTCCCCCTCCCATATGGGGCCATGTGCTGAAACAGAGAAGTGGCAAAGTAGGTAATGGGTGGCGTGCTGTTCATGACTCCCACCTGCTCAACCTCAACTAACTCTGTGGGCGCAAAGTTGCAATCAGGGCAGTGTGTCAGGAAAGGGGGCACCCTCACAAGGCCGCACTTCGTGCATCTACATCCAAAGAGCTTCTTTTCGTCTCTCAGCCCAAGGAAAAACGGTGAAAGCTCTCCCTTGCTTCTCCGGTAAAAGGTGTGCATGGCATCATTGGTTATCAGGTAATCCTTGCCGTCTATTTTTTCCACGTATGAACCAACGTCAGGTATATATTTCGCGGGGATAACCTTCTCTCTTTGAATACTCATGATATCTTCTCCTCCCTGTGTCTATTCGTGTTCAAGCACCTGGCAGGCAGTGTACTGAGCAACAGTGCTCCCGGTTCCATGAACCAGTGCAGTCTTCAATTTCCTCTTGATCAGTTCATTGCGGGCCGACCAGGCTGACATGATATTGCTGGCTCCCACCGCATGGCCACAGTAGATTAGA
>QMMV01000434.1 GCA_003647435.1 Deltaproteobacteria bacterium
ACCTAGAATCGGCTGCACGATATGGACGAGTCTATGAGCTTCGTCCAGTAGTACATCAGTAATCTCATAACAAATAAAGGATTAGTTCCGAGTTGAGGAACGAGAGCTCGGAACTAATCCATGGTTCAAGAAGCCGTGCGCTATAGGGGAAAAGGTTCAAGAATTGAGGTGGGAATAAAGAGGTTTTCTAGTAAGGAATGGTCAAAGCACATATCCAGAGGGGCATGTACTGGAAAACCGGGATGTTGATATGGGTAAAACGGTACATAGAGACACCTTGAAACCTGCACTTGGACAGACCTGTAGCCATAGAGATGCCCTTGCCAACGTGCACATCTATGAGCCCCAGGCTCACTTCCTGAGGCCTGAAGATCAGTTGTTTTATCACCAATCCATCTCTATCCCGAAGGTCCCCACCGGGGAGGTTTTAGAAAGGCAATAAACTTTAAAGCATGTCCGCAGCGGGTACATTTAATTTCCTGTTTTTTGTATTGCGGTATTTCAGCTAAGAGACCATGGATTACGTCATGGATAAATGAGATGAGTTCTCGTATTTTATCGATTGAGAAAGGGCTGTTGGGATTGAGGAAGCCATAGTGTCTAATCTTCATAAATCCTCTTGGCAGTACATGCTGGAGGAATCTTCGGATGAATTCCATGGCGTCAAGCTTTGTGGTCTTCCATGTGTTTTTTTCACGATCTTTGTAAGTAAACTTTATGGCATCATCTTCAATGCTTTTGATGCGGTTGTTGGAGATGGCGACTCGAAACACATACCTTGAAAGGTAGCGCAGGGAGTTTTGTCCTTTTCCCACAGCTTGAGTATCGATAATCCATTGCTTCTTCCAAACGGAAGGATCGATTTTCTCTATAAGCTGAGCTTTTTCCATAGCATCCTTGAACTTGGCTTTAAAGATATGCGCCAGGGGTTTTGTGTGAATAAAGAGATCCTGTCTTGAGGATATCCATTGATCTCCTTTTTCCGAGACCGCACCCCCCGGAATAACCAGGTGTAGATGCGGGTGATACTGAAGCATGCTTCCCCAGGTATGGAGAACAGCCAGATATCCGATTCGGGTGGAACCGATAAAGCGTTTGTCCCTGGCTAATTTTCTTAAAGTCTCATGAGCACATGAAAACATTGCTGCATAAACGATCCTTTGATGAGATCTGGCAACATCCCGAAGCTCTTGGGGAAGAGTTATGGTTAAGAGGAAATAATGGACAGGCAGGAGCTTTTCCATCTGTTTTTGTAGCCACTGATCCATTTTATCATGCTGACATGTTGGACAATGCCGGTTCCCACAGCAACAGGGAACAGGCTGTATGGTTTGACACTCATCACAGCCATAAAGAATGGTTCCGAAAGACCCGCTGCGGCACTGAGTGATATCCTGAATGGTTTTTTTATGGGATTGCGGCATTCGGTCCCCATAAAGATCCAGATATTGCTGCCCATATATTTGAAAGATTTTTTGAATAGCACTCATGACAGCACCCCCTGTATCACCTGTGAGACCTTTTCATGGGAATCGGTTTGGGCCTGTGTGGTAACATGGAGATAAATCATGGTGCTTTTTAATGTTTTATGGCCCAGGATTTTCTGCACATGTCGTATGGGGATATTGGCTTCCAACAGGTGAGTTGCATAGGCATGACGAAAGACATGTGGATGAACATGTTTTTTAAAGCCCAGATGTTTCAGGATGCGTTGTAAAGCCCCCTGGCCGCCACTATCACTGACATGGTCTTTTGCGAACCGGGCATCTTTTCCTCCATTGTGACCCAGGGCGGGAAAAATCCATTTGGGGTTAAGGTGGGTTTTATAGTACTTGCGTAAAGTCAACAGGGTGATTTTTGGTAAAGGGACCATCCGATCCAGTGCCCCTTTTCCCGCATGGATATGAACCAGGCCCCGATCGGAGAGAATATCCCCGACCTGAAGTGTTGTTGCTTCCCGGAGACGGAGTCCCAGGGAATATAATGTCAGATAAAAGGTATGGCTTTGTAAGGTGGGAAGGGCATAAATGATCCTTCTTACTTCCTGAAGGCTTAAAATGGTGGGAAGTGTCTGCTCACGCTTCCATTTGATTTCATTAAAGATGTTCCAGGACCGGACAAGTGTCCTGGTGAAAAAATGCTGGATTCCCGAATAACTGATTCGCAGGGTTGCGGCGCTCCAGCCGAATTCACTTTGACAGCAAAGCCAATATTGACGCAGTTCCTCTTCGGTGATATCCTCTAATGGCTTATTGTAAAAACGCTGCAGACGCAGAACCGAGCTTACATAGGATTCAGTGCTTCTTTTTGCATAACCGGCTAACTGCAGATCTTCCTTAAAACGCTTGATCAAGTCACTCATGGTATCTTCCTTTCTTCTTTTGACCTTGTCGGGTAGAAGATACCGACCTGCAAGCCGGTAAGAAGATACCATGAGTCATCTGATCAAGCAATTGTGATTGAAGGAGCTTAATCTGCCGCGTAGCGGCTTACTTGAACAAATAAAGGATTAGTTCCGAGTTGAGGAACGAGAGCTCGGAACTAATCCATGGTTCAAGAAGCCGTGCGCTATAGGGGAAAAGGTTCAAGAATTGAGGTGGGAATAAAGAGG
>QMMV01000435.1 GCA_003647435.1 Deltaproteobacteria bacterium
ATGTCCTGGAAAACGGTCTTGTTTTGTTTGTAGACGAGCTTGATACAAGCCTTCATCCAATTATGGTTCGGTTCCTCTTGAATCTGCTCCATAATCCTGAAACGAACCGCTACAATGCCCAGTTGATTTTTACCACCCATGATACCATAATCCTGGATCAAAGCCTTATGAGACGGGACCAGGTATGGTTCGTTGAAAAGGATGAGTTAAATTCCACCCGTCTTTATCCCCTCTCGGATTATAAGCCACGAAAGGGAGAAGCCCTTCAAAAAGGCTATCTGTATGGTAGATATGGAGCCCTGCCCTTCCCTGGCGAATTGAGGTTTTAATGGGTACGGACAACCTGTTTCACAAACGAAAAGAGCGCAAGGCTGAATCTCTGCGCCGCCGCCGTGCAATGAAGGCCCCATATGATGTAATCCTCATCGTCTGTGAAGGGGAAAAAACCGAACCCAACTATTTTAACCAATTTAAGAAGGCCTTCCGGTTGAGCAACGCTAACATCAAAGTTTGCGGCCGAGGGTCCGATCCTCTCAGCGTTGTAGATTTTGCAATTGAAACTTTTCGCCAAGAACCGGAATTTGACCGCGTTTATTGCGTCTTTGACCGTGACAGGCACACGACATACCATACGGCTCTGGATAAGATTCGCCATACTCAGCTGGGCAAAGGAAGTAAAATCTTCGCTATTCCTTCTGTTCCCTGTTTCGAGTTCTGGCTATTGCTGCATTTCACATATACCACCGGGCCGTTCGATGCCCCTGCCGGGGATTCCATCTGTTCCCAGGTTATCGAAGAATTGAAGAAGCACCTTCCTGCATACCAAAAGGGAGATCAGGATATCTTTAATAAGACACAGGATAAGTTGGGTAACGCCATTAGCAATGCCCAAAGAGTCGAGCAGTTCCATCAAACTTCCGGGACCGACAATCCTTCTACGTTGGTGCATTCCCTGGTAGAGTATCTAATGAATTTGAAAAAGGAATAGAAGGGGCGGTAGTAATCAATAGCAGAGGGAAAAACATCATGGCGGAATCTGACAGTCACAGGAGCGCAAAGAGCAAGGCAGCCGGCCAGGCCGGGAAAACGGAAATCCCATTACGCGGAAATCGCAAGCTGGATGCAGTGACTTCCAGAAAGGCCATTGAAATTGAGCGGAGCGGGGACATAGATAGACTGGAAAAAGCGGCAAAGCGGTTAAAGGATAGCGGCAAGCCGGAGAAGGTATTACAAGTCCCGCAAAAGGATATGGCCAAGGCGGCAAAAGCGATGCAAAACGTTGAAATAGGCGGCACCGTAAAGAATATGGGTGGTACCAAAAGACGTTCCGTTAGGAAGAAGAAATGATTGACTCGAACTTGAAGTTGAAGACTAAAGATGACAACAACCAACAGTAATCATACTGAAAACAAAAATAATCCTATCCCTGAGAATCTTCTTTACGACACCCCTCTTCTGGATCCTGATGAGGATCGACTTGGCCGAAAAGAATTCGCCCGGTTTTTGGCGCAAGCAATCCTGAAAATGAATGCGGATGAAGGCTTTGTGTTCGCCCTGAATGGTCCTTGGGGGTCGGGGAAAACCACTGTTATCAATTTTGTCCTTCATTTTATAGAAAAGGCCGATAAGTCTGAAATCCCTCTTGTAGTAGTACGATTCAACCCCTGGTGGTTTTCGGGTCGGGAGCAATTGCTGCATCAGTTCTTCACCCAATTCCGTGCTGCCCTGGGGGAGGCCGATGTCTCTGATGACTTGCAGAAAGTAGGAAACAAACTTGATCTTTTTGCCAATATATTGGCCCCATTAACATTTATACCTACAGTAGGAACGTCCGCCGAAGTTGTAAGGCAGGTTGTTAAATCCGTCAGTGCGAGTACAAAGGCAGCCGCCGAGACACTGAATAAAGACGTTCACAAACTGCGCGTGACAATCGATTCTTTGCTGAGGAAACAACACTCGCGCATCCTGGTGGTAATAGACGATATAGACCGGTTGCCTGCAGAAGAAATTCGGCAGCTTTTTCAGGTTGTCAAAGCGGTGGCCGATTTCCCAAAGACGATCTATCTATTGGCGTTTGACCGTCGTGTCGTTTCCGACGCTTTGGACACATTGCAAAGTTCTTCTGGAGAAAGTTACGTAGAAAAGATTGTCCAATGTCCTTTTGATTTACCATCGTCAGATCGGGTTAGCCTTCGACGTCTTCTTTTCGAACAAATTGATGAAATCATGAAAGGAACGCCAGAAGAATTGATTGATACGGTTGAATTTGGAAACCTGTATTGGGACGGGATAGACTCATTTATCAAGACACCCCGCGATGTTAAGAGATACATAAATATTCTTCGGCCAACCTATCCAATTCTAATAGGAGATGTCCATTCGGTGGATTTCTTAGGGATCCAAGCCCTCAGACTTTTTGCACCGGAAATGTACCATTTCGTTGCCACTAACAAGGAGGAGATCGCGGGCACAGAAGAGCCCTACCCCCACACCCGGGATGAACTGGAGTCGGCCGCGACCGTTCGGCGCCTGTCCATGGCGGACTGCCGCCGCCTTTTCCCCCTGATCCGCCGGGCTTCCACGGAAACCGCCCGGGAGGTGGTCCGGCAC
>QMMV01000436.1 GCA_003647435.1 Deltaproteobacteria bacterium
CGCGCCTTTGGCACCAACAAAGTTGTAAATCGCCTGATTCGAATCACCGAACCGTTGCCTGAAAACGCCATCCGCTCCATCCATGAAGACGCGCTGTAGAAGTCTGGATTGCTCCTCACTATTGTCCTGGGACTCGTCGATGAACAGCACAGGGAAGCGGTCTCGAAGAGCAACAGATAATTCAGCATATTCGCTCAAAGCACAATGCCCGAAGGCGAATGTATCATCGTATGAAGCGAAGCCATCCTGCAGAACGGTCTGCTTCCAGCCATCAATGGTCGTGAAGGCTTCGGACGCATTTTGACGTTTCAGCGGTAGGCGCACGTTACCACTTTCGAGGATCAGATCTCGCTCTTCGCCGACATAGTGAGTATGACAAACTGCCGCTTTGCGATTTTCATTATTCTTAATTTTCGTATAAACATAACGGGGCAAACTTCGTCCGTAGTCACTTCTTTTCCATAGTTTTGCGCCCGCGATATCAGTATTGAATTGGGTACCACAGTAACCATTCGACCGAAGCCATGGCAGGGCCAGAAAACCATCCACAAACCCGTGAATCGTGCCGATGTAGTGCGGATAGGACAGCAGTTGCCTCCCGACCGCGGTACAGCCGAGACGTTCCTCGATTTCGCGCCTGGCGGCGTTCGTGTGCGAGAGAACGCAAATACCTCGTGTGCGATGTTCCCACTTGTTCGCGAAGATGGCCAGCTTGGCCACAAGGAGCGTTGTCTTGCCGCTCCCCGGACAAGCCGTTACATCCATCTCGTTCATACTCTTGAGCACATAAATCCGCGGATCGTCGCCATGCTCTCCGTGAAAGGCATTCTCCGGCAATCCCAGGAGACGAGCAGCCCAGCGGATATCCCCGTCCGTTATCTCAGGAGGATTGAACGGAGCATCCTCATTCATCGGTATTTTCCTCCTGATCAGGACGCTTTTCTTCAGTTGAAGGACCGCCTGTCACGTATTCGATGGTCTGAAGCAGATATTTCGGCAGCCGACCGCGTAGCTCATCCGCTGTCAATTCTCCCTTGTTGAGTCGTGTTTGCAATCTTTCCGCGAGATACTGAGCCGCAATAGCCTTCGATACACCGTCCTTCGCAAATTTGGCATACACCTGGGATGCAAGGACTTCTTCAGCCGCACATCCATCCATTTCTGCAGCATTCTTTTTCAATTCGGCAAACTCAGTGAGCGCAGATGACTCAACATCTGAGAGTTTTTTCGTTCCTGCATTTAACGCATCATCGCTTGCAGTAAGACATGCCGCCACAAAAACGTCTTTGGCCAACCCTCCAGGAAACGCACCGTCCGAATTCTCGGGACCGAGCGCCAGATCGTACTCCAGGGTCCACTCATCAGAGACGAACGTCTTCACTTTTTGCCCGGAAGCTTTCTCTTCAATCTTGCCACGATATTGTTCAAGATCAGTTGCATTCTTAAAATCACGTTTCGCTCTCCACCGTCGTTTTGGGCTCTTCCATGTCTCATCGTCGTCACCAGATACCTTTCCAAGAATGACAGGCGCGCAGTCCGGCATGACATCCATGTCGGCAATGCAGGCAACAGGGATGTCTAGCTCTTCATCTTTATCCACATTGCTGCGTTGAAATATCCTTGCATACCGCCTGAGCCCAACGCCTCCGACATTTACGACCGACACACCGTGTTCGGTAAAGTCGCGTCCGATAAGCCGAGCCAATGTGGGCAGAAGAATGTTTTCCGCATCCCCCTCGACAATGACCACAGCACGCGCAAAGAAAAGATTGGCCTTTGTTACGTCCAGAAAACGCTGCAGGAAACGGTAGTCCGATGGCTCCAATGCCGTTTGGCCGCTTGCCATCGAAAACGCACGTTTGCCGTGAATCATCACGATGTTGTCAAGGTCGATAGCGGAGGCGAGGTTGGGACTGTGCGTGGTAATGATGACCTGAACTCCTTCATTCCTGGCCCGCTCCTGCAGGAACTTCATCGCCCGCAACTGTCGTTGAGCGTGCAGATGCGCTTCCGGCTCCTCGATCAAGAGCAGCTTGTTGCCTTCATCCCCGGCTAAAAGAAGTAGTTCGCAGGCCATGAACAGAAGGTTGTTCGAACCCAGACCAGGCTTCCCGTCACCGCCAAGTGCGAGATCAAGTTTTTCAAGCATCTGCCGGATGCGAATATCGTCCGAAGCATCCGCACCACTGATTTTGATGATACTCGCAATTGGATCAGCACTCAGCGCGAGTTCCTTGAGCTGGGTATTTACTTGCTCACGTGTCTTCTTGACGGCTTTCTGCTCCCGCAGCAATTCATCAATCAATTTCGCGATGCCGAGAATACTGAGGTTGTGATTGGACACGGTCAGCGGCGCATTTATGTCATGCTCTTTACCCTCTTTAATCATCCTGGAAGACTGTAGAACCTGGGCCAGTCTGGACCCGCGACCGGCCGAGAGAGCCTGCTCTGCATCACGTAAAGGACGCAGGTATGTGGCGCGCAGGAGATCGCGGGCATATGTGTCAAACTGGGGGCCGTCACCTTCTTTACCGGAACGGACTTCAGTCCGTCGGTACGATCGTCCCCGGCGTATCTCGCCCGTATCTTTGGCCGTCCAA
>QMMV01000437.1 GCA_003647435.1 Deltaproteobacteria bacterium
ATAGGTTTCTGGCTAAATCCTGATTGTCGACCATGAAGACCCTTATTTTATACTCAAGCTATCTAGGGACTCGAAAAGCATCTTATTACAGCGACTGGTTGGACGCCTTTGTCCGATGTAACTACTTTGATATCACAGCTCTAAATATTGTTCCTTCCTTTCTGAAAGTTCCTAATTCGTCCAAATATCAAAATCCCCGCGACTTGCATCTGTCAAGACATACTACAGCCTATCAACTACTCTACCAATCCTATACCTTCTTTTATCGCCGGTTATTGCCTGCATTTATTAAACACCACCTATTACCAAGTATGAGGAGAATGCGAGAGTGGGACTTAATTATTCTGCTGCATTCCACCAATGCCAATTCTATGTTGGCATTGTCCTCGATAGAAAGTTACCTCAAAAGCAGGAAGGGAAAACTACTCATTTTTGTTGGCAATGAATATTGTTTGATGCCAGAAAAGATCAGGTTCATCAAGAACGTGGAAGCTGACTATGTGGCCAGCCAACTGCCAGAGAAGGCAGCGAAATGGTTATACGAAGACTGTACTCATAGCAGGATTGTACTTGTCCCGCATGGATTAAATAGCAAGATTTACAAGCCGCTTAGAGATCCGCTTTCCCGCCGGGTAGATATCGGATTTATCGGAGATAGATATAGCCTTGCTGTCGGCGACATTGAGCGAACGAAATTGGCCGAATACTTTAGTCAAAACGATTTTTGGCCTGGAATGACGAAAGATATCAGGATAGGTAGAAAGCTTAGATTGCCACGGGAGGAGTACGCGAGATTTCTGAACACTATCCGAGGCACTATCGGTGGAGAGTCAGGAACATATTACCTTGAAAAAACCGACAAGACACAAAAAGAGATTGAGGCTTTTCTAAGTTATCATCCCAAGGCAACGTTTGACGACATTTATAACCGTTTCTTGACGAACTACTCAAATCCAGTTAGCGGTAAGGCCATTTCCTCGCGACACTTCGAAGCAGCAGGTACAAAAACATGCCAGATATTGTTAGAAGGTGAATATAATGGAATATTTAAACCTGATGTCCACTATATCTGCTTGAAAAAGGATTATTCAAATATTGATGATGTAATAGCTCGATTCAGAGATAATAGGTATCTCCAAACGATGGTAAATGAGACTTATGAATACGTTATGGAAAATCACACCTATGAGCGAAGGGTTGTCGACATATGGGAGGTTGTTTCCTGACATATGTCTCAATTGAAGCGAGGACGTGGAAACTAATGTACTAATGCGTTGCTATCTCGAGGTAATAGTGCGTTCTAAATGGTATGTGTGGAATTGTTGGTTTAGTAAGCCAAGATAATTTCAAGACACTTCGGGGAGCACTCCCGGAAGCGGTAGCCAGTCTTTCTCACCGCGGCCCGGATGATTCGGGCCTTTTTTTTGATGAGAAGGCTGGGGTAGGGTTAGGGCACAGGCGGCTTTCAATCATTGATTTGTCCACGGCCGGGCATCAACCGATGGCGAGCAATGATGGAAAGGTGCAAATCGTCTACAACGGGGAGGTATACAATTTTCGCGAGATACGGAAAACCCTCAAGAATTATGGGCATCGCTTCCACACGGGCACTGATACGGAGGTGGTCCTTAAAGCTTACATCCAATGGGGAATTGATTGCCTCGAGCGATTTGTTGGAATGTTTGTCTTCGCGCTGTGGGACAGCCGTAGAAGACGCCTTTTTCTGGCACGGGATCGGTTGGGGATCAAACCTCTCTATTATTACTTTAGCGCGGGTACCCTTCTTTTTGCATCAGAGCTAAAGGCAATTATGGCGCTTAAAGATTTTCCAAGAGATTTAGATCAGGAATCCATTCCTCTTTTTCTCCATTACCAGTACGTACCTGCACCAAGAACTGTCTTCAAGAACACCTACAAGCTTCTCCCGGGCCATTACCTCGTCTATGATGGTCAGAACCTCAACTGCCGAATTTACTGGAAACACCCAGAGAGATCAGAAATTGGTGCAGGAAGGGGGACGACAGAAGCAGATAGATTGCAACAACTGGATGGCCTTCTCACGCAGGCCGTATCTGATCGGCTTATCAGTGATGTCCCGCTCGGCGCTTTGCTCAGCGGCGGTATTGACTCTTCAATGGTAGTGTCCTTGATGCAAAAAGTAAACACGGCCCCTGTTAGGACGTTCAGTATCGGGTTCAAGGAATCTGGTTACAACGAGGCGCCCTGGGCCTTGAAGGTGGCCAGGCATCTTGGAACAGAGCATACTGAGTTTTATGTTACCCCAAAAGATGCCATGAAAGTTATCCCGAATCTACCGGAGATCTATGACGAGCCTTTTGCAGATTCCTCGGCTATTCCCTCGTTTCTGGTCTCGAAACTTGCGCGCACGCATGTCACTGTCGCCCTTTCCGGCGATGGCGGAGATGAACATTTTTGTGGGTATGTCCGTTACTGGAGCACACAGGCGATGGCCGGCAGTTTCCAGCGCCTTCCAGGTGCTGTCAGAAAGTCCATGGCCCATGTTTTGGGCAGCATTCCGCCTCATATGGTCGAAAAGTGTTATCTTCCCTGGCGCCCCCTTCTACCCCAGCGATTCAG
>QMMV01000438.1 GCA_003647435.1 Deltaproteobacteria bacterium
AGACTTTAGGGGATGTATCAGTTTAGATTTTTGAAAATATAATTGCGGACAGGCCGTTATGTCTGCCCTTTTGAAAGGGCTATAGCGATACTACCGAATGTTTTGTATCCAGCGAATTGCTGAACAGCGTATTTTAAAAGCTATAGAGGAAGGTGCGTTTGATAATCTTTCCGGTAAGGGAAAGCCCCTGACGCTGGAAGACGACTCAAGAATACCTGAAGACCTGCGTATGGCATATAAGATACTGAAAAACGCAGGTTATCTGCCGCCGGAGATCTCCCTCAGAAAGGAAATCGCAAAGATCGAAGATCTCCTTGCTGGCATGAAAGACACTAAAGCCAAGTATCGCCAGCTTAAAAAACTCAATTTCCTCATCATGAAACTCAATGCGCTCCGCCCGGTTCCGACCAGCCTGGAAAAAGTCCAACATTACGAAAAAAAACTGACAGAGCATTTTGGTTCATAATCTCAATGTTTAACAGGCAGACTATCTTGTTGGATCTTTACAACAGGCTGCTTCATGCCTTCGGTCCGCGCCACTGGTGGCCGGGCGATTCTCCCTTTGAGGTGGCTGTCGGTGCCATTCTTACTCAAAACACAGCCTGGCGAAATGTCGAAAAAGCCATAGAAAATCTGAAAGTAAGAAATCTGCTGTCCCCTGATGCTATCTATAACCTGCCAGTCTGTGATCTGGCATCTGTGGTCAAGCCCGCAGGCTATTACAACATAAAGGCCCGCCGGTTGAAACACTTTGTCCGATTCCTTTTTCAGGAAAGCGACGGGGATCTACACCGTCTTCTCAGTCAGGACCTTGAGACTCTGCGAGCGAAGTTGTTATCGATAAATGGGATCGGGCCTGAAACGGCTGACAGCATTCTTCTTTATGCCGGCAACAAACCGACCTTTGTTGTAGATGCCTATACAAAACGGATACTGTTCAGGCACAGACTCATTCCCGAAGAGGCCTCCTATGATGAAGTCCGCGACTTTTTTATGGACTCCTTAGAACAGGATGTCGCAATGTTTAACGAATACCATGCATTACTCGTCCATCTCGGTCACAGGTTTTGCTTGAAAAACAACCCCAGGTGCAGGACGTGTCCTGCCAGGGGATGGAATGAGGACCTGACCACCACAGGTAGTTTGTGAATGGGAAAAAGGAGATAATGGCTAAATGTCCAAGCTTGTCGTGGCTCTGCTTTCGGGGGGTATTTCCTCCGAGCGTGATGTTTCCCTCGAAAGCGGCAAACAGGTGTATAAGGGACTCGATAAGAACAAGTATGACGTCAGACTCTATGACCCAGCCACGGATCTTGAGAAGTTAGTGGCTGATGCCCCCCGGATTGATGTAGCATTTATTGCGCTGCACGGACCTTATGGTGAAGACGGTACTGTTCAGGGCCTTCTTGACCTGCTCCACATACCATATCAGGGCTCGGGAGTACTGGCAAGCGCACTTGCTATGGATAAGTTGACCTCCAAACGCCTTTACAAGGAGGCTGGACTTCCCGTCCCACCTTTTAAGATTGTCAAACGCGGACAAGCTTATCATCCAGAAGCCTTTGCCGCATTGCCAGGGTATCCATTAGTTGCTAAACCCAGATACGGCGGCTCGAGTATCGGCACAACTTTGGTGCAAAAACCGCAGAACCTATCAGAAGCTATAGACAGGGCCTTTGAATACGGCACAGACGTGATCCTGGAGGCCTACCTTGAAGGAAGGGAGATCACTGGAGCGGTGCTCGGCAATGTTGAGTTGCAGTTACTCCCTCTTGTTGAGATTATCCCAAAAGGAGGCCACGCTTTTTTTGAGTATGAAGCAAAATATACAAAGGGCGCTACCGAAGAGATCTGTCCGGCTCCAATTAGTGAAACTCTTTCCAGCAAGGCTCAGTTGTTCGCGGCAACGGCGCACCGCGCTTTATGCTGTCGCGGTTACAGCCGTACCGATATGATTATCTGCAATGAGACCATTTATGTGCTGGAGACCAACACCATCCCTGGGATGACGCCTGCAAGCCTTTTCCCGCTATCCGCGAAAACAGCAGGTATCTCTTTCAGTCAGCTTTTGGACCGGTTGATCGAGCTTGCCCTGGAAGGGAAAAGTGCCTGAGCTAAAATGTGTCCTTGGCGTTAACTTCACAGTTGGAGTTTATAGCGATGATCATCCGGACGAAGCGCGAATTAATGCAACATTATGATAAGCTGAAGGCGGGTGATTGCTTTATAGGGATGCTCGGGTGTAAAGACTTAAAGCATCGCATCTTCATCGATCTCCTGGAGAGAGGCGTCCGCTTTTTCCCATCTGCTCTCTCACAGACATTGCACCATTCAAAGGTGGCTCAGGCACTTGTATTCCGGCAGTGGATGATCCCGCATACTCTTGTTATCTCAAGGCGCGCAGAACTCATGCGCGCCATAAGCAGTTATAATCAGTTCAGAATTGGCCCGGTTGTTACAAAAGAGGACTGCCTGCAATGCGGCTTCGGCGTTCATCTGTGGGAAAATGTCGAAGCAGTCTATAACCAGGCATCTTCCAACTGCATTTCATACCCTTTTGTCTTGCAGCCCTATATTAATGATTACACGGATG
>QMMV01000439.1 GCA_003647435.1 Deltaproteobacteria bacterium
AGCCATCCGGGCAGCAGCCTTCAGGACTCCGGTCACTTATTCATCGTATGTCCTGCTGGCGATTATTGGCATGCTTTTCTTTTTGGGCGCAATCCATTGCGTCAACAGGGCCAGGGATTGAAAGAAAGGGCTTTATGGAAAGTAAACACAAGACGGCCAAGACTATCATGTTTCTGGGGACCGGGAGTGATGTGGGTAAGTCCATTGCTGCCACGGCCTTCTGCCGGATATTGAAGCGGAGGGGTTTCAGGGTCGTCCCTTTCAAGGCCCAGAACATGTCCAATAATTCCTATGTGACGGTTGAGGGGGGCGAGATCGGCCGCGCCCAGGTGGCACAGGCCGAGGCGGCGGGCCTGCTACCGTCCGTCCACATGAACCCAATCCTGCTCAAGCCTTCATCAGAACTGGGTTCCCAGGTTATTTTGCAGGGGGAAGTATACGGGCAGATGGATGCCGCCTCGTACCATGCGCTGAAGCCCGAACTGAAGAAAGCGGTTCTGGACTCTTACAGGAAGCTTGCCGATGAGTACGAAGTCATCGTCATGGAGGGCGCCGGCAGTTGCTGCGAAATGAACCTCAAGCAAAATGACCTGGTCAATTTCCGGATGGCAAAGGCGGCCGGGGCCCGCTGTCTCCTGGTGGCGGACATCGACCGGGGAGGCGTGTTTGCCCAGATCATTGGCACCTACAATCTCATGGACCGGGAGGAGCGGGAGCAGACCATCGGTTTCTTGATCAACAAGTTCCGGGGGGATCCGGGGCTCTTTTCATCGGGCATCGCCTATATCGAGGAAAAGACAGGGAAGCCGGTTCTGGGCCTTGTGCCCTTTTATCACGATATTATTATTGACGCCGAAGATTCCGTGGCCGTACAGGAGGACAGGCTGGCCGCCAGGCCCATCGGGCCGGAGACCGTGAATGTGGGGGTTCTGAAGCTGCCTTCCATTTCCAACTTTACGGATCTGGAGGTCCTTGAGAGGGAAAGGGATGTTGTGGTGAACTACCTTTTCCGACCCGACGAACTGACAGGTGGATACGATTGGCTGATCCTGCCGGGCGCGAAGAACGTAATGGAAGATGCCGCATGGTTGAAACGTTCAGGATGGACGAGGACCATACGGTCCTTTGCCGGCAAGGGCGGCAGGATACTGGGAATCTGCGGAGGATACCAACTTCTGGGAGAGACAATCAGAGATCCCCTGGGAATGGAGTCAAGGAGAAAAGAGGCAAGAGGAATCGGCCTTCTCTCCCTGGAAACCATGCTGGCGGGAGAAAAGGTGGTACGAAAGGTGACAGGGACATGTCTCCTGAACGACCGAAAAGTCAACGGGTACGAGATCCATATGGGCCGTACCCGGATAACAGGGAGTCATGGCAGCCCCTTCCTTAGATTGCACGAGCCGGGCGTGAAAAGGACCTGGTATGATGGGTGGGCCAGCGAAGATGGTCGTATTGCCGGGACCTACATGCATGGCCTCTTTGATTCACCAGGGTTCAGAGCAGAGTTTTTGAACCGGATCAGGGCCAGAAAAGGGTTGAAGGTGAGGAGGGCGACCCAAGGCAGGCTGGCCAGATTCCACCAGTATGACCGGCTGGCCGACCACTTTGAGAAATATTGCGATGTAGACGGGATACTGGGCATGATATGACGATTTCTGCGTTCATGATAGCTGGGACCCATAGCGGGTGTGGGAAGACTACCGTGTCTCTGGGGATCATGGCGGCCCTCGCAAGGCGAGGTCTCACGGTGCAGCCGTTCAAGGTGGGTCCGGATTTCATTGATCCGGGTCATCACCAGCGGGTAGCCACCAGGGATTCCCATAACCTTGATGGTTGGATGATGGACCGTGAGCGTAACCGGCGTATTTTTTCCCGGTACATAGCAGATGCTGATGTGGCCGTGGTGGAAGGGGTCATGGGGCTTTTTGACGGGTTTTCAGGGAGCGATGAATCCGGGTCAACGGCTCAGATGGCCAAGTGGCTCGGCCTGCCGGTGGTGCTCGTCATAGATGCATCATCCATGGCGGGTTCCGCGGCGGCTGTTGTTCTGGGTTTCAGATCCCTTGACCCGAGCCTGAATCTGGCCGGGGTTGTTTTCAACAAGCTCGGAAGCGTTGCACACGGAGACATGATCATGGAGGCCATGGGAAAAAAAATCCCGGACCTGCCAGTCCTGGGCCGCCTCCCTCGTAAACACGGCCTGCAAATTCCTTCACGCCACCTGGGATTGGTGACGGCGGAGGACCTAGGCATGCATGCCTTCCAGGTAGACGAACTGGCCCGGTGGATCGAAGAAGGAATTGACCTGAATACTATGCTGGCCGAAACCCGATGGCATGGGATGCCGGGAAACATGGAATCACATGCCGGTAATGGACGATTACCGGCTGACCGCGGGAAACGCAAGGGCCGACCAGTACGGATCGGCATTGCCCGGGACGAGGCATTCTGTTTCTATTACCGGGAAAACATCCGGCTCCTGGAAGAGTCAGGAGCCGAGATGGTCCCATTTTCCCCCCTGAGTGACAGAGGCCTGCCCGCCGGAATCAAGGGGGTGGTCCTGGGCGGGGGATACCCTGAACTGCACTGCGA
>QMMV01000440.1 GCA_003647435.1 Deltaproteobacteria bacterium
CGCATCAAGAGAGACCGGGATGCCACTTTTGTCCACAAGAACGCCAAAGGCCAGGTAGTCAATCGGACGACGGCCATTGTCTCGGGCGGCAGCTCCGCCATGGACAACGAAGAGTGCTGGATCTACCAGGCACTCATGCGGGCTTTGGGGCTCGTCTATATCGAACATCAGGCCCGTATCTGACACAGCGCCACTGTAGCGGCTCTGGCAGAGTCGTTTGGGCGAGGCGCAATGACCAACCACTGGATTGATATCGGCAACAGCGACTGTATCCTGATCATGGGAAGCAACGCCGCTGAAAACCATCCGATTTCCTTCAAATATGTAACCAAGGCCAAAGAGAAAGGGGCCAAGCTTATTAGCGTGGATCCCAGGTTTACCAGGACCTCCTCAAAGGCGGACATATACGCTCCTCTGCGAAGCGGGACTGACATTGCCTTTCTTGGCGGTGCAATCAAGTACATTCTCGACAATAAGCTTTATAACTATGAGTATGTGCGACACTATACCAACGCAGGGTTCATTGTAGGGAAAAAGTTCGGTTTTGAGAACGGTATTTTTTCCGGCTATGACCCGAAAAACCGAAAGTATGACAAGAAAGCCTGGGCCTTTGAAATGGATGCAAAGGGCGTCCCGAAGATAGACCGGACACTGAAGCATCCCCGATGTGTTTTCCAGTTGTTGAAAAAACATTACAGCCGGTACAATACGAAGCTTGTTTCAAAGATCACGGGAACCCCGGAATCCGATCTGCTCAAGGTTTACAAGACCTACGCGGCCACAGGGGCAACCGGCAAGGCCGGCACCATCATGTACGCCATGGGCTGGACGCAGCATACAGTGGGGACACAGAACATCCGTGCAATGGCCATAATCCAGTTGCTCCTTGGCAACATCGGTGTTGCCGGTGGTGGTGTAAACGCACTCCGTGGCGAGTCCAATGTCCAGGGCTCTACAGACCACTGCCTGCTCTGGCACATCTGGCCCGGATATCTCAAGACCCCGAGGGCTTCCAACGTGTCGCTTGCAGCCTATAACAAGAAATGGACGCCCAAGAGCAATGATCCCTTGAGTGCCAACTGGTGGCAAAACTACCCGAAATATACAGTCAGCCTGTTGAAGTCCTTCTTTGGCGAAAAGGCTTCGAAGCAAAACGACTTCGGTTATGACTGGCTCCCCAAAGTGGACGATGGCAAGACATACTCCTTTCTTGATATGTTTGATGATATCTACAGAGGGAAGGTAAAAGGACTATTCTGCTGGGGTATGAACTTAGCTGCCTCACTGGCTCATGGGAATAAGAATCGCCAGGCCATGGCAAAGCTCGACTGGATGGTCAATGTCAATATCTTTGACAACGAGAGCGGTTCTTTCTGGCGCGGTCCCGGGATGAATCCGTCCACTATCAAGACCGAGGTCTTCATGCTCCCGGCATGTGTGTCCGTGGAAAAGGAGGGGAGCATCACCAATAGTGGTCGGTGGATGCAGTGGCGTTACCAGGGACCAAAACCCCTTGGGAACAGCAAGGCGGACGGCGACATTATCATGGAGCTCGGTTTTAAGCTCAAAGAGCTTTATAAAGAAGGTGGGGCCTTCCCCGAGCCGATCCTGAACCTGAAATGGGATTACATGACCAATGGCATGTATGACGCCCACAAGGTGGCCAAGGAAATTAACGGCTACTTCCTGAAAGACGTGACAGTTAAGGGTAAACTTTACAAAAAGGGAACCCTTGTTCCAAGTTTTGCCTATCTCCAGGCAGACGGGTCCACCTCTTCCGGAAACTGGCTTTATTGCAACAGTTACACCGAAAAGGGGAACATGGCAGCCCGACGAAGCAAGGAAGATGCAGTGAACAAGATCGGGCTTTATCCCAAGTTCTCCTGGTGCTGGCCGGTCAACCGCAGGATCATCTATAACCGTGCCTCTGTAGACCTCAAGGGTCAGCCCTGGGACAAGAAGGACTGGGTAATCAAGTTCGTAGGAGCTGTAAGAGACGGGAAATACGTAAGCAAGAAGTGGATTGGCGATGTCCCGGATGGAGGCTGGTATCCGCTTCAGAATCCTGACGGAACCATGAGGAAAGATGCCAAGTATGCGTATATCATGAGAAAACACGGGCATGCCCAGATCTTCGGGCCTGGTCGTGCGGACGGCCCGTTCCCTGAGCATTACGAGCCGATCGAATCTCCTCTTACCAAGAACCCGATGAAGAACAACAACCAGATGCTCAACCCGGCCGTGTCAAAATTCACCTCTGATATGGATGTGTATGTATCGGCCAGCGCAAAGTATCCGATCGTTTGTTCAACCTACAGGGTTTCTGAACATTGGCAGACCGGTCTGATGACCCGGCCACAGCCGTGGCTCCTTGAGCTGCAGCCGCAAATGTTCGTGGAGATAAGCGAAGAACTGGCAAAAGAGAAAGGTATCAAGAACGGTGAACGGGTTATGGTTGACTCCGCCAGAGGTTCTGTTGAGTGCACTGCAATCGTCACAAAGCGCTTCAAACCGTTTAAGATCATGGGCAAGACCGTGCATCAGGTAGGCGTCCCATGGTGTTTCGGCTGGCGCTGGCCGGCAACCGGCAC
>QMMV01000441.1 GCA_003647435.1 Deltaproteobacteria bacterium
TGTCGTTCCCACTCCACACGCCGGAGAATGATGGCCGCACTCAGATTATCTCGTTTCGAGATTGGAGGAGCTTTTACCCTCGTATCCGGAAGAAAGCCTTTAAGCCAATTTTTATACTGCTGGGGTATGCTGGTAGCCCCAGGAGCTTCGGGTGGAAACACCTCCCGAGCCGAACTTGGCCCGAAAGAACAGCAATTTATTAGCCGCAGGCTGAGTCCAAGTCAGTGGAATATCCTCGGAGTTCATCGTTTTGCTATTGATTGAATAAGGCCAGTTGCATATACTTCCATTTGGTTTTGTCGGTATTAGCAGGCGTCTGACCAGAAACTGGCGAAGAGGTTAATGAAATGACCGCTGAAGAATGATGGGTCGGGGTTGAGGATGTAGCTGCACATCTCGGCGTTAATAATGACTCTATATATCGCTGGATAGATAAGATGGGCTTGCCTGCTCATCGTGTCGGACGACTTTTCCGGTTCAAACTTCCAGAAGTCGATGAGCAGGTGAAATCGCGCAGCGCGGCCGAGACAGGTAGTCCGTTTGCGACAGAAAAGAAAACCGATGAGTGAACGGATAGATAGATTAAAACGGTCTTCGGGCTCAGCCATGGCTAAGGCCAAGACTGGCGCTGGCAAGAAGGGTGAGATCAGAACATCGCCATATAGCAGTAAGATCATCAAGGCGGGGGCTCTTCTTTCAGACACGAAAACACTTTTGTCCGCGTGGAACCCATCGCTTTCCGTCAGCGACAACCTCCGGCGGGTTCGTCGCCAAAACTTGCTTGGGAAAACGTCTCGATCTCGGGCTGAGGACATTCTTGCTATCTTCCGACAGCGGTATCTCGCCGAAGAAACTGTCGCAAGAGCTTTAGCAACTCTTGTGAAACGGCAATGCAACGGGAATACCCTTGAGCGGATCTTTTATTTCCACGCGGTACGCGCCGATTCCCTTTTGCGCGATGTGGTGATTGAACTCCTGCTACCTCAATGGTCACGGGGGGCTATGGATGTTGATGTGCGAGAGATTGATTCGGCTTTAAGGAAATGGGTTGAAGACGGTAAAACTTCCGGCGCCTGGAGCGATTATACCATTCGTAGAGTTACCCTAGGTGTACTCTCAACGCTTCGTGATTTCGGCGTGCTTCAGGGTGCAGCCAAAAAACGTATCGCTCCAGCCTACTTGTCTCTCCAGGCCTTTTCTTACATCGCATTTTACCTGAAGCAACATCAACCGTCGGGAAGCAAGTTGCTTGACCTGGATGATTGGAAGCTGTTCTTTCTGCCACGTGAGGGAGTGGAGCGCATTTTTTTGGAAGCGCACCAGCATGGTCTGCTTGAATACCACGTTGCGGGTAGCGTTACGCGATTGACGTTCCCTGCATCGACCCTTGAGGAGTATGCAAATGTCCTCACTCAGTAATCGAATAGAACTTCTCGAGAACGACCTTATGGCCAACCCTCCTCGGATCAGCGTCTATCACGACCTGCCATTCGCCATTTTTCGTTATGACCCGGAGGAAGAGTGGACGCTTCGGCGCGAGGCACGATTGCTGGCAACGCGGCTGGGAGAAGCTGGCAGAAAAACATGCATCCTCCACATGTCGGAGCTTCTTTGGAAAGCCGTTCAAGACACCGAAGGTATTGAAGCTGTTGTCGAACTCGAGAAGGATCGAGGCTTCCTTGCAGCTCAGGATCAATTGACAACTTACCTTTCCGACCGTGATTGGAGGCCATTGGCAGACCTCTTGACGGAACGTCTTCAAGGGTTGGATGACTCAACGAAAGTCGTTTTTTTAATGCGAGCAGCGGCTATGGCCCCTGGCATTTATTACATGTCCAAATTGCTGGATCAGATGCAGGGCAAGACATCTCTCACAACAATCCTTTTCTATCCTGGCTCCATTGAGGGGACGACTGGATTACGATTTATGGCTCTGAAGGATCGGGACGCTTTGGGCAACTACCGAGTCAAAATCTACGGATAAGACCGAGGGAAGCACATGAAAAAAATCGGTGATATTCTTTCGAGAGATCTAAGTCGGAAGATAGAAGAGATCATCCAGGTTAATCAATCCGACGAGCAGTCTGTCTACTCGGAAATCACCGAGTACATCGCTACGGACAGCATCAGCGATCAGTACGCTGCACTGCTCAAGGCTATTGCCGAGGCCCCATCGGAGCCTCATGAAGGTGTAGGTGTCTGGATTTCGGGCTTTTTTGGCTCGGGCAAAAGTTCGTTTGCCAAGAATCTTGGATACGCCTTGGAAAACAGAAAGATCCTGGGGCAGGACTTCGCAGCTTTGTTCAAACGGCAGATTGGTAATGATCAAGTTTCGAATCTGATTGACCTTATCAACACTCGGCATCCAACCGAAGTCATCCTCTTCGACATTGCCAAGGAGCTGGATACTCGCCGCGTAACCCAGAGGATAGCCGAGTTCATATATACGGCGCTGTTGCGGGAACTCGATTACGCCGGGGACTTCGACATCGCTGAGCTCGAGATCGAGCTCGAAGCGGAAGGCAAGTTGGAGCAGTTCATCGCCAAATGTAAAGAGATTCACGGGCAGGAGTGGCGCATCGTTCGGAA
>QMMV01000442.1 GCA_003647435.1 Deltaproteobacteria bacterium
GAGGAGAGAACACGACAGATCGTTTCGCAGGAGCGACGAAGACTCTACCCCCGTCTGAGAAAAATTCCTGGAATACGAACATTCCCTCCAACGGCCAACTACTTCCTGGCCCAGTGGACGGCCACCGGCAACCTGGACGACCTGCTGCAGGTTTTGCTTCCCAGGGCGCTTTACGTCAGGGACTGTCGAAATTTCCGAGGCCTGGAGCGGAACTTCTTCCGGTTCGCCATTCGCAAGCCAGCTGAAAACGATCGCCTGATGGACGCCATCGCTGGCTACACGGAGGGCAGAAATGGATGAATGTATCCTGGTTCTCCTTGCAGCCTTCCTCCTGGATCTCACTCTGGGGGATCCGGAGTACGCCCTGCACCCCGTAAGGGTGGTGGGAAAGGCAATCGCTTTTCTCGATGCCACTTTGCGGCGTATAGGATTATCGGGGACCGTGGGCGGGACCCTGCTGGTCCCGGCGACCTTGAGCCTTTCCATCGGCGGTTACTTTGGGTTGCGATATGCATTGCACTGTGCTCACCACTGGCTGGCGGTTATTCTGGACGTATTTCTGATATATTCATGCTTCGCATTTCGGGACCTGCTCTACCATGCAAAGCTGGTGGCCGACGCACTGGAGCGGAACGACCTTGCAGAGGCACGGGTTGCGGTCCGGAGGATCGTCGGAAGGGACGTCAGCAAGCTCGATGCTTCCGGCGTTGCCAGGGCCGCCATTGAGAGCGTGGCGGAAAACTTCGTGGACGGTTTCTTGTCGCCGTTTTTCTGGTATGTCGTCGGCAGCGTGGTCGCCCGCTTCGGGGGCTTTCAGCCGTGCGTGGGGGCCGTTCTCGGCACGCTGACATTTCGTACAGTCAACACCTTGGATTCAATGGTCGGCTACTACAACGAACGGTATATGTACTTCGGCCGCGCCTCCGCGAAGCTTGACGATGTAATGAACTTTCTTCCCGCACGGCTATCGATACCGATCATCTCTCTCTCAGCAAGTATATGTGGTGTGAATGCGACTAACTGCATGAGAATTGGCCGGCGGGACCGGCTGAAACACCCATCCCCCAATGCAGGCCATGCGGAGAGTTGTGTGGCAGGAGCACTTGGAATACGGCTTGGCGGACCGGTAATCTATTCGCATGGGATCGTAGAGAAACAATGGCTCGGAGACGGTACTCCGGATGTTTCTCACGTTCATATTTACAAGTGTCGCATTTTGATCTTATGGTCGGGGCTGGTCACTCTGTGTATTTCACTTCTTGGTTTTGGCGCCTTGATATGAGCGAACATGGCCATACACTACGCCGTGCTCAGGAATCCGAACCAACGCCCCTGCTGTCGACAGCCAGGGTTTCCGCCCCCTTGGGGACGTGCCGCTCTTTGAAAACCTGCCGCCGCGCCCGCGGCGCAGGCAGGGATATTGTGTATCAATGGGTTAGGTGATATCCTGGCAGTGGAGAGTGGCTATGAAGAGGGTTGCAAGCGGGGAGCCAAGAGTTAAAAAGGGGCCGCTCATTGGCCCCTTTTTTAATTCTCGATTTTCTGCTTCAGGCGGGGTGAAATTGCCCCTTTTTACTTGACATTTTGCATTTGAAATGCATAATTTGCACCTAAAGGTTCTCATGACTAATCCCTATATCAAAAGATCCCTGGAGCCGATCCTTAAGAAAGCTGCTGCCGAATTCCCGGCTGTAGTGCTCACTGGACCGCGCCAATCCGGCAAGACAACACTTCTTCAACGCCTGTTTGGAAAACATTACCGTTACGTTTCTTTGGAGCCTCCGGACGTTCGAGCCTCTGCAGAGATAGATCCACGTACCTTTCTCGAATTGAATCCACCGCCAGTAATATTTGACGAGGTGCAGTATGCCCCTGGAATACTCCCTTACATAAAAGAGAAAATTGATGCAAGCCGCCACAGAAAAGGACAATTCTTGTTGACTGGTTCGCAGAACCTCTTACTAATGGAAAAGGTGACTGAGTCATTGGCAGGCCGTGCTGCAATACTTCGCCTTTTCCCCCTTTCAAGGCGGGAGGCCGAAGGTAGAGCCCAACGTCCTCTCCCATGGGAGTCCCTCCCCCAGTTGTCACCAGAAAAATCTTTTGCCTATGGGGAACTTTGGAAAGGATTCTTGAGAGGGTGGTACCCGGAACTCATCGCAAATCCCATGCTAGATGTAAACATGTGGCATGGGAGTTATGTCCAGACATACCTAGAGCGGGACGTACGTACACTTAGGCAGATTGGAGACTTGTCCCAATTTCAAAATTTTCTCCGAGTCTTAGCGGCCAGGAGCGCTCAACTCCTGAATTTGACCGATGTTGGTCGTGATCTCGGCGTGGCGGTAAACACGGCCAAGGCATGGCTCTCTGTGCTTGAAGCTAGTTACCAGGTGATCGTACTTCGTCCGTATTTCGCGAATATTGGCAAGCGGCTTGTCAAAACGCCCAAAATCTATTTCACGGATGTTGGCATCCTTTGTTGCCTGGCCGGTCTAAAAGATCCCAATCATGCGGCTTCTGGTCCCATGGGAGGCGCTATCCTGGAGACTGCTGTCCTCTCTGAAATCGTCAAGGCCCTTAC
>QMMV01000443.1 GCA_003647435.1 Deltaproteobacteria bacterium
CCTTGCCGGTCTCCTTGCACTTGCGCGTGCCGCGTCCCTTCATCTGAACATAAAGAACCTTGGACTTCGTGGGCCGAGCCATGAGAAGAACTTCCACATCCGGCGCGTCAATCCCTGTGTCCAACATCCCAACACCTACCAGGATAATCGGGCGTGGAGCCATGTCAGGGTCTTTGTGAGCTTGGTCAATGATGGCCTTGCGCTCTGCCGCGTCCGTCACCTTTTGGAACTCCTCGATTAGTTCTCTGGCACCGGCCATCTCGTTGTGAACCGCGACGATGAATTTCTCGGCAGCCGCATCGTTTGGCGGGAGATTGTTGATCTCGTTGTACTTTTCAATGAGGGCGTAACGAAGGTTCTTGGCATGGGCGATTGACGCCGCAAACACCATCGTTTTCACTGGGTATCTTGTTCCCAGAATATCTTCAAAATACTTGTCGGCGATTAACTTGTTCCGCTGCGGTACGTCCACAGCCCGACCCAATTGATCAGGTTCAAAATCGAAGCCCATGTCATGAACACCTTCCAAGTCCACGTTGGTGTGGAACTTGTGGTGAATACATGCGGCCAGTCGTTCCCATTCCGGGACTTCCGGGTTCGTCTCTCCCTGCCGGATCGTGTAGCGATAGATTGGTCCGCGATACTGGCCGGGATCAGTAAAGAAGCGGTCCGTGTTTACGGTTTCTTTGTCAGCAGGGGTGGCAGTAAGGCCAAGCAGAACAGCTCCTCCCTTGGCAAAATAATCCAGAACGCCGTACCAATCGCCAAAATAAGAACGATGACATTCGTCGAGTATGACAATATTGAAGTGGTTCGAATCGTAGCTGAGATACTTGTTTCGTACAGCCAGATGTTGGATGGTGGTCACCAGAATATCGCGGTGTTTGTCTTCCTTGCCGCCGGTGGCCCTTTCAATGTCGAAATTATCTCCGAGGTGGTGTTTGAACTTCTTGACTGTTTGCACTGCCAAGGCATCTCGGTCCACAAGAAACAACGCTCGTCTGACAAGTCCCACCGACCAGAGCTTGGCGATAACACCGGCGGCAGTGATGGTTTTTCCCGTACCCGTTGCCATCTGAAGGTACATACGCCGCCATCCTGCTTGAACAGCACCAAGCACCTGAGACACTGCGACACGTTGATAGTCCCGCAATGTTCCGTGGAGTTCCATCGCCTGGGGCCGGAAGAATTCACCAAACTCAGCAGGGGTAGGGAAATTGGTGATTTTCTCCGGGAGTGTGTTTGCCTTAAGGTTCTGGCGAAGATAAATCGTTCCGTCACTTGCAAACAGCAAGGGGACATCGTGACCGGTATTTTTCTTGTATGTACGCGCATAGCCTTTGGCCTGGTCAAGGGCAGCCCAAAGATCCTTTCCAGGTTTCTTAGCTTCCAGGATGGCAACGACTTTTCCATCGATCAGAAAAACCCGATCAGCCTCTTCACCATCAAGATGCTCACGCCACCGTTTTCGCGTAGCGATAAAATCCGCTATATCCCATCCACGTTCGCGGAGATGTTCCTCGATGAGGATTTCGACTTCGTCTTCATTAATGGGTCGCATCAGGAAAACCTCCTACTCTTGCTCGGGAAAGAATTGTTTGAGTAGATCCCCGCCATCCGTACCCATGCTACGGAGGAGTTCTTCAATCTTCTGAAGGGCAAGAGGCGACGGTTTTGCGCGACCGTTCTCCCAGCGATTAATTGTTGGGAAGGTTACACCGAGCTTGGCGGCAAACTTTTCTTGGGTCAGCCCCAAGCGCTCTCGGAGTTCCCTAATCAGCTTGGCCATATCAGGTTGAGCGCTCAACAGATTTCTCCTTCCACGCACAAGTCTCAACTTGTTCTCTGTGGTTCATAATATAATATCCGACCGGTCACATGATATATCATACGATGTAACCACCTAATGTCAAGGACATTTTTCGAGCACTGCATCGTTACCTTTTGCTGAAAAAGAGAGACCTCTGGGTGGAGGGATACTATCAGTCCTTGGATTCCTGTTTAGGTGTCACTATTTGTGTTGCAGTTCTGTCTTGGCCATCTCTCGCAACTTGGCGGCGAGTGCCTCGTAGTGCTCCGCTAAGGCGATCAAGGATTCGGGATTAGCAGGTCCAAGACACGCAAGGCCAAAGGGCATCGTGTAGCCCTTTCCCGTCCTTTGGATGCTTGTAATGAACATCAACCAGATCAGAATTTCCGAATCCTTCTTTCGGCCGATAGACAATAACAGTGCCCACGATGTCCTCTGCCCCAGGATGGTGGGGGTTCTGTCGAATAATCACTTTCGTTCCGGGTTCCATTCTTCAATATCCTTTAGTTGCCAATGTGTCTGGGTATTCAGTGCTTCCTCGCCGACGTAAACCCATGCGACCGTGAAAGAGCCCCGTATGATACTTACCGGAAACAGAACTCTTCTGTAGAAACACCTGCCTTCGGGACTGAACCCCTCCAGCCGGTCGATGGCAGGAAGGCGGGTTGATGGATCGTCAAAGGTGAGCAGTTCCCCGTACACAGGGGCCCAGTTCCCCGCTGTGGCGCTTTCCGGCATCGGTTCGAGGTATGACACCGGATGTCCGGAAGAG
>QMMV01000444.1 GCA_003647435.1 Deltaproteobacteria bacterium
TTCGGCTCAGGGGCTTCCGGGCCTGTTTGATGTTTTATGAACCGAGGTTTTTCCGGTATCCCTCTGGCCCTTAGCCTTATGTTAACTACCTCAACAATCTTGTCTTCGTTCCTGTACCCATAGGTCTTTTCATGCAGTGAATGAAAACCCTCAATGTAATCCCCTTCAAATGGAACTATGATTTCATAGGACTGCCCCTCGTAGCGCATGTCAAGGTAGCGCTCCATGACCATCTTTTCCATTGATATGCCCTCTGAAGCCAGGTCCTGGGAGCCCCTGTCTTCCAGCGATTCAAAAAGATTCGATAGCTCCTCCCCTGTAGTGGTAAACTGGTTTTTCATTATGGTACAGGAGTAGTCCTTGATGACATCGGCCATGAGCATGCCTATAGCTGACAAGATGCCCGGGTTCTCTGGCACAAGTACCTTCGGTATATTAAGCAGCCTGGCCAGGAATGCGGCGTGCATTCCCCCTGCTCCTCCAAAGGAGAATAGAACAAATTCCCTCGGATCATAGCCCCTTTCAACAGATATCACGCGAATTGCCTTTTCCATTGCAGTGTTTGCCACGTCAAGGATTCCCTCGGCTAACTCCACAGTGTCAACTCCTACTTCACTTGCCATCTCCAGAAAGTATTTCTCCAGCCGCTTTGCTTGAAGTCTCATGCTACCGCCAAGGAAGAAGTCCGGGAGCAGTCTCCCTAAATATAGATTTGCATCGGTGACTGTGATTCTCTCCCCTCTGCCATAGCAAATCGGCCCCGGGTCTGCACCTGCGCTCTGTGGCCCAACCCTTAGTGAGCCCCCCTCGTCAAGATAGGCAATGGACCCCCCGCCGGCACCAACTGTATGGATATCAAGCATGGGGACCTTCAAAGGGTAGCCCGAGATGCTTGATTCCACCGTAAGGGACAGGCCCTTATCAATGAGTGACACATCGGTTGAGGTGCCACCCATATCAAAGGTAATAAGCTTTTCATATCCGGCGGCCTTACCTATCTCATAGGCACCCACAGCGCCCCCGGCAGGACCGGAGAGGATGGTCCGCACCGACTCCCTCATGGCGGTCTCGGCCGAGATACTACCTCCATTTGATTGCATTATGCTTAAAATATCACCCGGGTCCAGTTGCCCTATGAGGTAGCCTATGTATTTGCGCATCTTGGGGGAAACATATGCGTTGATTGCGGTGGTGGAAAAGCGCTCAAATTCCCGAAATTCGCTCAGTATGTCGTAGGAGAGCGAAGCGGAGACATGCTCTGGCCCAATAAGCTCCCCTATCCTCCTTTCGTGAGATGGATTGGCATAGGAGAAAAGAAGGCATACCGCAACAGACTCGGCCCCTGCATCTAAAACCTTTCTTATTGCTTCCCGGACATCTTTTTCATCCAAGGGCTCCAGTTCTTCACCCGTATTAAGGATACGACCCTTTACCCCAAAACGGAGTCCCTGGGGGATCAGGTGTGGCTCCTTTCTGTAGGCAAGGTCATAGAGACGGGATCTGTTTTGCCTGCCAATTTCCAGGACATCTTCAAAACCGCGATTTGTTATCAGCGCAGTTTTTGCCCCTTTACGCTCCAATATTGCGTTGGTGGCAACCGTGGAGCCGTGAACCACTTGCTTTTTTCTGCCCCGTGCAATATGACGCAGGCCCTTGAGAACCGCTTCGGCAGGATTCCACGGAGTTGAAAGGACCTTGTATACACCCCACCGATCCCCGTCCTTATAGACGAAGTCTGTAAACGTTCCACCAGTATCAGCGCCAATAATAATCAATCAGATCCCCAAAAACGCCGTCCTAAAAAGGTCACTTTCAAGAAGCTCTTTCGAAGTTCCCTCTGCCACTATTTTACCTGTCTGCAGCACGTATCCCCTGTCGGCGATTTCCAAGGCTTCCCTCACATTTTGTTCCACAAGCAAGATGGTCATACCTCTTTCCTTAAGCCTTTTCACCGTGTCAAACACTTCGTCCACCATCAAAGGAGCAAGACCCAGAGAAGGCTCATCCAGCATAAGTATTCTGGGGTTGGACATGAGGCCCCTGCCTATGGCCACCATTTGTTGTTCGCCACCCGAAAGGGTCGTGGCGGCCTGCTCCTTCCTGTCCCTTAATATGGGAAAAAGGTTATATACTGCCTCAAGGTTTTCCTCCATCACCTTCTCATCATCGATCACATATGCCCCGAGCCTCAGGTTGTCTTCCACCGAAAGGGGGCCGAACAGCATCTTTTCCTCCGGCACATACACGATCCCGTTTCGAACAATCTGCTGTGTCGGCAGCGTGTGGATTTCTTCTCCCATAAATAATATACGCCCTTCATGGATCCGTTGCGCTCCCATAATGGCCCGAAGCAGCGTAGACTTACCCGCACCGTTGGACCCGAGGACAGATACCGTTTCGCCTGCCTCCATTGCCATGGTCACCCCATGGAGCACCTGGAGCCGGCTGTAGCGAACTTTTATGCCTTCGACTTCCAAAACCTTTGCCATGCCCGCACTTCCAATCTGCTCAGTCCACAAGCAATAAAGCTCGTCCGGCCATTTCACGGCCGATTCTATCGGCCGTGAAA
>QMMV01000445.1 GCA_003647435.1 Deltaproteobacteria bacterium
CATTGATTTTGAAGGCCTGCACGTCATCTTTCTCTGACACGGTAACGACTATACAATATGCCTGCTTGATCGCCTCAGGGATGCGTCCCTTGGCCTTGTCGATATTGATGGCCAGGGTTTGCATCCGCGGCACGTCAATGTCCCCCTCTTTTTCCTGTTCTTTGAGATCCGAACGAACTTGATCCCATGCCAAATAATCTCGAACACGAGCCGATGCGATCTCAAGCCCATCCTTCGAGGCGGTCAGCAGGAGCACCGCGTTACGATACACACGCGGCTTCTCCGGCCCTGTGGTTTCATCAAGGAAGCGCTTTGCCTCAGGGTTCGGTTTGCCGGAATCCGACGCTGCGCTGGGCCCCAGGATGGCGTAATGAAACTGGCCGTCATCCTCGATGTCGCTCGGCCGCGTCGGCAGTGTGTGGACCCGCACACCAGCGGCCGAGGCGCCGGCCGAAAGTGACCTCACCTTGCCGATTTCATCCAGAAGTCGCGCTCGTACTATGTCATCAGATATCCTTCCTGCCGCAACTGCGTGCATTTGGGTAAGGTTCGGTCGGTTCCCGAGACGCCACATGCCCGGCAACTGGTTCTCGTCCACTGCGGTGTATCGGTCGTCAAGCCAGAAGCTTACCTGAGCCCACCTGATCAGGCCCTTCTCAAGCTCAATCCGATCGGGGCGGGTGGCCCCCAACACTACGATAAGATCGCGCGTGCGACCGCTCTGCCCAATGGGCTGGGAGTGCAGGAAGGTACATACCACAGCCTGTTCTACTTCTCGGAACCCCAAGCCCACTAGATCGCGCTGAATTTCTCTTGCACGCCCCAATTCGCCTTCAAGAATTCCCGTCCATGCCTGTCTTCGGCCCTCGGATTCCTCCGTGTCAGCCACGGTTACCAGTTCTCGGAGAGCCTCGGAAAGACCTTCCTTGCCGGGCGCGGTGAGGAATACGCTCGGACCTACCAGGGGGGATGTGTCCCATTTCTCAGCCTCCCGGAGGGCAAGGGCAAATGTGCGCAGCACACCCCTGGCCTTCTGGAATCGATCCAGTTGAGTCCACTTGGTGTAAAAAACCTCCGTTAAATCCGGGTGAAAAGGGTAGCTCTTGAGGAAACGTTCCTCTGCATCTGAACCCTGTTTGGCGGTTTGTTCGTCGATGGCGAAGATACCCTTCAGGGCCGCTTGGACATGCGGGCGGAAAACGTCGCGGTCCTTGAGAGATTCCGGCGTGAAAAACCTTCGCCGCAGCACCTCGGCCACGTCTTCCTTTACAACCGGCTCCACGGCCTCCTCACGCTGGCGCTGGAAGATGTCGTACAGTTCACCCTGGAGTTGGCGGCCGAACTTATCGCTTTTGGCAGGATCGCTGGCCAGGAGTGATGCCACGACACAGCAGCGGTCGACCTTGGTGGCGGCCTGTGTCAGGTATTGAAAGAAATTGACGATGCGGTCCTTCCACTTCGCATCCACCGCTACCTTCTCGCGGGCGTACATCAATACTTCGTCGATTAGGATTAAGGCGCCCAGGCCATCCTTAACGGGCAACTCCAAAAGGGTCGTAAGTAGATTCTCGGCCGGAGCGCTCTCTCGTTCCTCGGCCTTTCCGTCCGCGTGGAGAAGCTTCAAGCCTTCATCACCCGCGAGCTGGTAGGCCAGTACGCTCCACGGTTGCTTCAGAGTACGGATCTCACCCTCCGGCGAGCGGACCTCCATACCCTTCTCCACGTCGAGCTTGTCGAAGCAAAGCCCGGCAATGTGCGCCTTGGGCGGCGGCTGGCCGATGGCCTCGACGAACTCGGCCACGGCAGGCAACTCGGGCAAGTTAGACGGTTCGGCCACCAGATGATACAGCGCGATAAGCGTATGGGTTTTACCACCGCCGTAGGTCAACTCGAGCTGACGCACCGCCTTGTCGTTCTTGCCCGCCACGCGCAGAATCACGTCCCGCACCAGTTGACGCAGATTGTAGGTGGGAAAGGTGAGGGCGAAGAACTTCTCCGGGTCCTCATAAATCGGTCGTTTGCCGCTTTGCATAATGACCTCGTATAGGTCGGCGGCGAACATGTGAAGCGGTAACTCGCCGGACTTGAGGTCACCCCGCAGTGTCACGACCTCATGCCAGCATTTCCAGGGTAACTTTGCCATGTTAAGCTCCTTCATCCTCGCCAAACAGCGATTTCTGTTGATCCAGGACTGCGCCCTTGGCCTGCACGTGGTTGCTCAAGGATTCCAGCACCTGGAGCTCCTGGGAACCGCCATCCTTGCGGGAAAGCTCGATCAGCGACTGTAGCAGCCGCTTGAAGAGCTCATGCCGCCGCAGACCGTGATCATCCAGGTATTCATCCACTTTATGGACATCCCCCGCTTTCCACAAATGCATCAGCCGGTGCACCCGGTCAATCAAAGGTACGGGTTGTCCGCCCGGCGCTTCGTACCCCAAGCTCTTGTGCTTGCGCTGAGCCCAGGTTCTGAGCTTGACCTTGCTGCCGGAGTCCGTCCCCACCTCCACGTCGGCATCCGGGTCTGGCACTGCGTCTTCGTCTCCATTACTGGAACTCTTGGCGC
>QMMV01000446.1 GCA_003647435.1 Deltaproteobacteria bacterium
GCATCAAGTATCGAGAGATCAGGAGACTGTCCGCCACAAACTTTCAGCTTTCAGCCTTGATCTTTTACCAATCTGTGACGAATTTCACACAAGCGGTGTGAAACGTTTCATTGCACCCTTCCTCAATCTCTATTATATGAGCTAAGAAACAAATTTCGGCTGATTTTCCTTTATTTTCATCCGCCCATTCACTTCTTTTTTTCACCTCGCGACCGGGAAGGTCCTGAACTTCTATATCTCGGGCTTCACTACTGCTCACAGTCTGCGTCATGATAGATTGACACAATTATCAACGCTAACACCTTTTCGCTTGACACATATCCCATGTTCAGGCACTCTAACCCATAGATTTCGCCCCAGAGAAATAGCCCTGCGAGATTTCACCCCGATTAAATATGCATTAGCGATATCCAACGCCTTCTGGAAATTACTCGGAAGACTAAATTCCATTTCTGATATGAAGTTCTCTTATCCGGGTGGAGGGACAGCCCTTGATCTGCAGTTGGGACACAGAAGATCGGACGATCTTGACTTTTTTGCGACAGAAGACTTCGAAGATCTTTCTTTTCAAAGGAAAATTCAATCACAACATCCGGTGACGAATTTCACACAAGCGGTGTGACCGAAATCATTGCATCCCGAAAGAAAGTGATATATGAGTTAAATATATCCCGAATTTCGCAAAGGTCTCAAAATTTCATTGCGAGGAACGAAGCGATGAAGCAGAGATTGCTTCGCTGTCGCTCGCAATCAAAGGACGGGGCACCTTTTCCACATATACTTGCGAAATTCGGGAGTTATCAAACCGACATATGAACTATCAAAACGGACTATGACATGGCTGGAGGTGCAGTATGAAAAGTATAAAGAGGGTTTGGGTTTTTATCGTATTGAGCTTTTTGTTGCTCATGCCGGTTTCGGCATCTTATGCTGAAGCAGTTGACATTATCCGAAACGGCGATTTCAGTCAGGGGCTTGCCGATTGGATCGTCAACCCTGAGATTGACCCTACGTGGAACCCCCTTTCAGATGGGGTGGTGAGCCTGCACCCTCCGTCTGTTTCCGGCGAAGGCTTTCAGGGAACCGTGATCTATCAGAACCTGAATGTTACGGGTATTGCGGGCAACACTCTCCACTTTTCCATGCACCTGCTCAAGGTCAATGCCTGGGAGGATAAAACTATCGAGGTTCTTCTTACCTACGTGGATACCGGCAACAACGTCCACGATGTCGGCCTGGTCAGTCCTGACAATGCCACCGTCTCTTCCGATCCGGAGAATATCACGCCGGTAACCGCGGATTATCAGTTTCCGGCAGATGCCAGAAAACTGATCAAGATCGGGATCAAAAAAATCGGTTACGGCGAATTTAGGGTGGATAATGTATCGCTGACCGCAGATGGTCTATCGCCCGGCTCGATTCCCCACGTTACCGGGATTTCTCCAGCCAGCGGGGACTATGGCACTTCGCTTACTATCACCGGCACCGGCTTTGGAACAACGGAGGGTCTTATCTCGATAGGAGGTTCTTCGGAAGGAATAACGATTACGCACTGGTCAGATACAACGGTCACCGTGACGGTTGGCGAACCGGCCCGCAGCGGCAGGGTGTATGTGGTGGCAGACTACGTGGAAAGCAACCCTGATTTGTCCTTTACCGTAACGTCTCCCCACGCCACCGTGGATGTCATGGATGATGATGTGACCGTTATTAAAGGCCAGACCGCCTACTTTGTCGTAGCCCTTGATTTCAAAAATGGTTTCACCACTGAAGACGGCATTGATTTCACACTGATGGATCCAGGTGGGACTATCCAGAATCCGGTCTTCACGCCTGTTCCGATCAAGAATCCGGGCGGAGTGCTTTTGAAGATAGATACCGCCAACCTCGGTAGCGGGAAATACCCTTTGTTGATTCAGGCAATTAAGGGAGGAAATCTCTATTGCTCGGTGCCAATCTTTCTGGAAGTGGTCACTGTGAGTGACATCAAATTTTATGAATATACCGACGGCAATAAAGATTACATTACCAGTAAGAATGTGACAACACAGGGAACGCTGGACATTTATTGCGAGCCGGAAGCATACGATTTAGCGGGCAATCCGATCGACATCTGGAGTATTCCCCTGACTCTGGAATCCGGAAACACCAGCGCAGTCGCCGTCTATGCGTCTGATTATGGTGGGTACAACATATACGCGGCAGCGAGTGGAAGTGCCACTTTGACTGCAACCACACCGGACGGGTTTAGCAGCACGCTGGATGTCACCGTGGACCTTTCAGGATCCCCCACGGTGTCGGCAACGCTTGATGGACAGAGTACCCTAAGCATCTCAAATGCTGACACAGCTACCCACACATTTTCGGCAAGTTCGGAAACTGCTTTAACGGGAGCGGGAGACTGGAACATCTCATTTGACACCGAGCACTCTACCTGGGGAGATGATAACAAGAGTTTCACCAAGCAGTTTACGCTTAAACAACCAGCCCCTCTGGGTACCTATCTTTTTTATGCCAAAACATCGGGTGCAATGGGGTATGCTGCGCTTACAATTTACAAC
>QMMV01000447.1 GCA_003647435.1 Deltaproteobacteria bacterium
CTCTAGTCTTAGACCTCTATTCGATCGTCCTCCCAATTCAATTGAAAGATCTTCACATGTATCCCAAAATGAACCTGGAACCATGAATCCCTGTGAAGCACCGGGGTTTTTTACCTCGACAAATTCTTTTTTAGTGTTTTCAAGATTTCTTCTACATTCTGCCAAAAGGAAATCTAAGCGCTTGTGATAGTGGCTATCAAGAGAATTTGGAGGAATACTGGTTGCCAAATTGAGTGTAAGATCCCACCAACCATGAAAATGGCAGCGCTCTATCCATTGATAAATACAAAAGGCGTCCACATCTCTGTTCCCTTTACCTTTAAGAAACCTGAGAATTTGACGCCTTTGCTTTTCCTTGTTCATCCTTCTCAGCTCAGTCTCTGATTCTTGCCTTCATGGGCCTGCTTTGATATTCTCCGGGGCTTATTACAGCCATCTGATTCTGGACAATCTCTCTCGTCTCTACAGCTAAATCCAGGCATAACTTCAACTCATCATGTTCAATAGAGTCCACGTCTTTGTGGGGGAAAATGAGTTTTACAAGGCCGGAAATTGTTTTCTGAACAGAATCTTGATTTCGACTTGTTTCATCAGAAAAATCGATTCTGGCTGAGACTATAGACTGAATTGTTCTTTCCCTTAGCCGCTTAAGAATTTCCGCGAAGTAATCTGTCATGAATCCGAATCCTTTGGCAAAATACTCTCTTCTGATTTTTGTTAGTTCCCAACCTGGGAGATAGGCATGTAAGCGGTCAATAAACGCTGTATCATTATTCAGCTCCGATGGCAAAACAGCAAGCCAGTGTGGATAGTCCTGAGATGGCCTTGATTCTCCGCCTGTTGTCTCAACCTCGATATTCCCTCCAAGCACAATACTGGCTGCAGAGGTGAACTCCTGATCACCCCGCGTAAATTGGCCTGTTTGCATGTAATCCTTAAGGATATTCACTGTTGCATCAGCATCAGTGAACCGGGTACGCCCAATTTCATCGAAATAGACGACATCACGTTGCCCTATAATACCTAACCGCTTTGCGCCCTTGTGATAGAAAAGCGTCGCCGGTGTAGTTGATCCCCCGGAGATGACAAAAGACCGGGAAGATGTATTTCGATACGTATAGGTCTTTCCAGTCTCCCGAGGGCCTAATTCTATCATGTTGTAATTCTTTTCAACAAAAGGCACGAGCCGAAGCAAATAGAGAAGTTTTTGTCGGAGGGAAAAGTAGGCTGGATTAAAGCCTATAGTATTCATCAAGAGATCAATCCACTCTTCTGTATTGAAGTGCTTTCGCTTTTCGATATAATCCTCAAGGCTCACTCGTGTTATTTGAAACGGCTTAAAATCGGTCACCACAAAAGGGTAAATCCTGTTCCCGATCTTGTAGTTGCTGTCGTATTCAATGGTACATGTTCCCCATGCACCACCCGAGAGCAGGCTGTCGCCATGTTCAATGAGAATGTTTCTTGTTATTCGTACCGTATTTTCGCCGATAACTGGCAGGGTCACCCAGTAGTGATCTTTGGCTGCATCAAGTCTTACCTGCAAGCTCCCAAGCAGCTTATACACACCTTTTTCTTTGATTCTGCTCTTGATGAGTTCTTTTTCTGAGCTATCAACCCAGTTCTCTGTCAAAATCCGGTCTATTTTGGATTGTCCTGTCACAGGATTCGATGGATCCACAAAACGGGCTACAAGATACTCCATAACAAAACGCGGAAATTCCTTATATGCATCGTTCCACCGTGTGAGTGACTTAAGGATGATCCTATCAGGCATCAGCTCTTGCACTTTTTGATCAAGGGCCGTGAATTGATAGCTCTCATGCTCTTTATTCACAATATCTCACCGCCTTTGTACGATTTTTGCAAATGGACAGATAAGCATTCTCACATATCTTCAAAATCATCGAGTGCACTCGTGTCAATCTCAATCCGGGCACCGGTTTCCTTAATAGGGATGACTGCCTGGCGTTTTTCTGTCTTCTTCTTTTTACCTGGGACCGTGTATTCAGCGCTAACGGTTACTTGAGTTGCTTTAGGATCTGCAGTAAAAAGTACTGGCCATTGATGAGATGTCCCCCCAGGCAAAACCAGTATCTCTTCACTTATCAGGCGACCTGCTAATCTGCATGTAAGAGACACATTAGTGCTAACTGTACCTTCATTTTTTACTCGTATTGACAGTGTGATAGGATCGCCTGGCGTACACTCAGGAATATCATCTATTACAAGCACCAATGCTACTTCTTTCTTTGTCCTCTTCTTTAACCGGACAGCCGGTATGGCCATCTCTGCCATAGATATGCCCCCATGCGTATACCGGGCCGGTTTTCCTTTACGATTCTGCCTTTGAAACCATTCATTGCCTACCGCAACAGTTCACTGGGTCTTATTGTCATACGATACATCGATACCTCTTTCATATGGAGAATTCTTAATATACCGATAGTTGACGTTTTCATCCGGAATTCCTTCAACCTTGTGCATAAACTCCTTTCTAAGCTCAATGAATCCATGGTCGCTCGTGACCACAAGAATGTCATCAGGTTGAACCCTATAC
>QMMV01000448.1 GCA_003647435.1 Deltaproteobacteria bacterium
AAGCATAGGTTTGTTGCTTAACTGTTCTTTCTTAACGCTCGCTAACGCTCTCAGACAGTGAGACAGCCTATACCGGATTGCCCGTATGCGATAATATTTTCAAAAGGCTAAAATGATACAAAACAGCATTGTTCAACAAGTTATGGCAACTACTCAAATCTCTCTTGATTCATAAACCCTCAATCTTTTGTTTCGAATTTCGGGTTTCGAGTTTCGGATTTTACCTACAATTTCCATGAAATTCAATTTGTCAAAACCTGACCATTTTCTTTCGTTTGTATATAGCATTATATAGATCTATCGTCCTGTCCAGCATCGCTTCGTAACTATAATTCTTTTCAACTGTAAGCCGGCCGTTGTTTCCGAGGCGATTCGAGAGCTTTCCGTCTTTCAACAGCCTTAAGATGCCATCTGCGACTGCCTCGGGGTTGTTCGGCTCAACCAATAGCCCCGTTTCTCCCGGCCTGATCACCTCGGAAATACTCCCGGCGTTTGTTGCCACAACAGGCTTTTTCATGGCCAAATACTGAAGAACGGCCTGCGGTACCCCTTCTGCCGCATCTGAAGTCAAAACGCAGACATCGGATGCCGCTAAAATCTCAGGGACCTCTTCTCGATAGCCGGTCATTATTACGGTTTTTTCAACTCCCAATTCCTTTATCTTCTTTTGGATGTTGCTGAGTTGCGGCCCGTCGCCGACTACAAGAAAAAGGGCGGAAGGAACGACTTTTGACACGAGTCTCGAGGCCTCAATAAATATCTCATGCCTTTTCCAGCTCCTCAAGACCGCCACCATAGTGACTACTTTTGTCTCTTTGTTTATGTGAAATTCCTTCCTGAACGCCGAGCCCGAAATGTCAGGGTCAAATTTATTCAACATCACACCGGTCGGTATAGAAAATATCTTTTCTCCGTCAAGGCGGTTTTCTTCTGTCATCATCGTGCGAATCGATTCACCTGTGGTTATGATGGCATCGGGGATTCTATAGACAAAGTTGAGGGGGTGTTTTGCTATAGGAACCGAAAGATGACGAGTCCTGACCAGCACGGGCACCCCCGCGATCTTTGCTGCAAAGGATGCTATCCAGCTGTCCACGGAACTGTGGGTATTGACAACTGTAATCTGCTCCCGCCTGAGAAGGGCTGCTATCTTCCAGAGGGCAGTCAGATCGAAGCTGTGTTTGATGCCGAGCAAATACGTAGGGATTCCCCTCCTCTGAGCTTCTCTTGCCAATCTGCTCTTGGGAGCGCAAAGGATTGCAACATCGTATCCCCTTGCCAGCAATCCGCCGGCGTCAAGGAGGATTCGTATTTCCTGCCCGCCCCATCCTGTTGACCACTCTGTATGGAGAACCTTAAGCACCTGACGACCTTTTTAAAGTCCTTCTGAAGGCGGCAAGGACCTGTTCAACACTGATGCGTCTCATGCAGGCAACAGTGTCGCATTTTTTCTTAAAGCATGGGCTGCAAGGCAGTCCTGCCCGCAAGACCTCGTGCCCTTCGCCGAACGGTCCCGTCCTCCAGGGGGCAGTGGGACCAAAAAGAGCGACTACAGGACTTCCTGCGGCTGCTGCAAGATGCATGGCGCCGGAATCTGTAGACAGGACACATTGTGACATCTCATATAGTGCCGCCAGGTGTTTCAAGTCGGTCCGGCCTGATATGTCCAAACACTTTCTGTGCATCCCCGAAACTATCTTTTTAATCTCTTCTCGATCCGCCACGTCTCCCGTGAAGACGACAAAGCATCCAGTCTCTTCGATCAATTTATCCGCCAGCGTGGAAAATTTTCCCGTCTCCCACAGCTTCGTGTTCCACTTTGCCATCGGGCTCACGGAGACAAGAGGTTCGCTGTTCCATCCGCCTCGCCGCAGAATTGAGCTCATCTCAGATCTTTCCTTTTCCCCGAAGGGTACATCAAATCTGATATTCTCGCAATTGACACCAACGTGTTTAATCAAGTTCAGATATCTGAAAATTGCATGCTTATCCATATCAAATGCAGGTACGCGATCATTGAGAACTATGTAACTGAACTCCCGGGTTTTGTCATAACCGAGTTTTCGTTTTCCCCGGGACAGCGCAACCATTACGGCACTTTTTAGTAGCCCCTGAAAGTCAATCACCAGGTCGTATTCCGTGTCCCGGAGTTCTCTTGTGAAGGAAGATATCCCTTTTACGCTTTCAAGCCGTTCGGAACCCGATAAGCCTTTCAGCCACTTTTTTCGTTTTGAAATGAGGACACGATCCACAGCCTTATGAGACCTGACGATGTCTGAGGCGGCCTCTTCTACCAGCCAGGTAATCCGGGCACCCGGAAAGTGATCCCTCAGCGCGTTCACCGCAGGCAACGTGTGAATGACGTCCCCGACAGCACTCATTTTTACGATAAGGATGTTCATAAGATCAGTGAGCCTGTAGGGGCAATTCACGAATCGCCCCTACTGCCTACTGCCTACTGCTCCTTCTTCTCCGCGAGCATGGCATCGGCTGCGGCATAAACCATCTCTACAGTTATCTCTTTCATGCACCGATGGTCCGCTGGGCACTCCGGCTTCAG
>QMMV01000449.1 GCA_003647435.1 Deltaproteobacteria bacterium
GTTCTGGGTAGTTGTCGAGAATAGCTGAAATCAAATCGTATATAAAGCGGGGTGGACAGACTCCGGCCATATCCTTGAGGCACAGTATAATTTTTCTGGCGGCTTTTTCCTTTGCACATTCCAGGATGCGGCCGGTCATTGAAAGAATATCGTTTAATACAGAAAGATAATGTTCAATGGTAAAACCTTCGGCCCAGCTCAAACTAATGGCCGGCTGAAAGATGTGTTTTTCAGATTTCAAGACGATCTCCGCAAAAGGACCCATGTTGTCAATATGGTTCAGAAAATCAAAGCAGCGTATCACGTGATAGTGCCTGACAATCATCCGCCCTGTTCTTTCCATCACTTCTCTTGGTTGCGGAGCATAGCCCAGAACATTCGTAGAGCGAATAAGGATGAGTTTCTGGGTATTCGGGGCAAACCGGTTCCATTCCTCGGCCTCCGCCCATGGGTCTGTCATACAGCCGAGCATTGCCACATGGTAGTGGGCTCCCCCGCCGTTTTCAATCGATACATAACCACACTGGTCGATCAATGGGCCGATTAATCGGTCGTCAAAGAGTCGGAATCGGTTTCCGGATTCTGACTGGGTGACGTCCCGGGGGGTGGTGTTGCAAAATTCCACAAATTCCGATTCTCGAAGATAGGTTAGGATCGTATCCCTGTGGTCATCAGGGTTAAACGGAGGCAGGTAGTTATTCTTTGTGGGTTTCTCAGAATGAGAAACTATGGCCACGGGCATGGGGCCAACCCTTGAGTCGTTAGGCTTTCGATAACGGCCAAGGCCAATATGTGGATTGTATCCCATAGCTGTGACCTCAGCCATCAGGCCCGCGAGCCGAAGATGTTCCGGAATGATTTCCCGATAAGAAATCAGTTCGGGTGTACCCTCGATGAATTTTGTGTGGACCTCACCTGACTTGAACTCGGGATGTGTTACAATCTTTTTGTGAAATGGTATGGTCGTCTTGAGCCCGCCAACAAAGTACTCCGATAGGGCTCTTTCCATAACAGAGACGGTTTTTTCCCATGTATCCCCATGAGTCATGAGTAAGGCCCCTAAAGAATCGTAGGCCTTGGGGAATTCATAATCACCAAAAACGCAGGAGTCGAGCCTAACGCCTTCACCACCAGGGGATAGATAACGAGTTATTACTCCCGAATTCGGCATAAAATCACATTGCGGATCTTCAAAATTGATCCTGCACTGCATTGCAAACCCCCTTGGCCCGAGTTGCTCTTGTGTCAGGCGGAGCTTCTGACCGAAGGCAATGCGTATCATCTCCTCAACGATATCTATTCCGTAAAGCAATTCTGATATACCGTGTTCTACCTGAAGACGGGTATTCGCCTCAATAAAATAGAAGTTCTTCTTTTCATCAACCAGGAACTCGATTGTGCCAATCGAATCGTATCCCACTGCAGTTACCATTTTTATAGCCGCTTCTTTCAGGGCGTTGCGCAGTTCCAAAGACATTCCCTTCCATGGTGATGGCGTAATCTCTAAAAGCTTCTGGTACTTCCGCTGGCAGGAACAATCCCGTTCATCAAGCGCAACAACGTTTCCAAGTTTGTCGCAAATCACCTGTATTTCGAGGTGCCTGACAAGGGGAAGATATTGTTCAATGTAAAGATTGGGGTTGCCGAAGCTTGCTTCGGCCATGTTTGAAGCCTTAAGAAAATTGCGCTCCAGCTCTTCCTGAGAATTCACCACAATGACCCCTCTGCCTCCTCCGCCTCCTTCACTCTTGATCATGACAGGAAAACCGATTTTTTGAGCCACACTCTTTGCCTCTTCCAGAGAGACCGCACCATCGGATCCCTGTACAACGGGAATGGAAAGAGACCTGGCAATATTTCTTGCTTGCACCTTGTTGCCAAGCTTTCTCATCGGAGTTTCCGACGGACCTATAAAGATAATGCCATGCTCCTTACACATGGTTGGAAAGCGATTGTCTTCGGCAGCAAAGCCCCATCCAGGATGAAGGGCTGCAACATTGTGCTTTTTCGCAACCCGCACAATCTCATTGATGTCCAGATAACCTTCCACAGTTGAAAGCCTCAACGCCATATCCGCTTTGGATACGTGAGGGGCGGTTTTGTCTTCTTCTGTAAAAAAAGCAGCGTATATCGCACCCATTTCCCTGATGGTCCGTCCAACTCGAAGGGCAGGGATACCGCGATTGGCAACGCCGAGAATCATGTCCTTAAAACAAACATTCATAAGATGGATCTCTCTTTCCTAAGCGAAGGTTTGCCTCAAATTCCAACCTGGGGGGACTCAACGATACTGGATGCTCCTTGAAAAATCATTGACACTTAGATTTAAAATATATACCAAATAGCGGCAAGAGATGTCCATTGTTATTCAGGTCGATTCAGCAATCCAGAACACCTATATGAGTTCCGTGTTGTCCTTCTCCGGGAGGAACTACCCAGGTGTCATGATAATCAGGTAACATTTTGTCCTACATCTCGCAATAAAATTAGCACTTCGGTTAAAAAACATGAACATTGATATCGTTGTCTTATCCATTGCTACATTGCTCGGTTTTTACA
>QMMV01000450.1 GCA_003647435.1 Deltaproteobacteria bacterium
AAAAAAACAGGGTCTTCGGTCAGCCATTATATAAATTCTAATTGTATGTCTTGGAATTTCTATAACCTATTGACATCATAGATATTTATTAGCCCTATTGCAAACTCCATCAGGGAATAATGGAATGATGGAACAGTGGAATGATGTACAAGAAAAAAGAGGTTCCGACGCAGAGCATCGGAACCAGGATAACCCAATCTTCCACCATTCCATTATTCCAATTGTGAGCGAAGCGAACTAAGTTCATTCGTAAGGTCAACATTCCCCTGCAACAATGTTCTCTGACCATGTAGTTACTATCTGAGCAGTCAGGAGGTTATGATGCCCTCAAAGGCCCTAATCGTAGTCGATATGTTAAATGATTTTGTAGACGAAAATGGAGCGCTGTATTGCGGGAAGACAGCCCGTGCCATTATCCCGTTTATTAAAAGTCGCATAGAGCATTACCGGAAGGTTGGAGACCCTGTCATCTACCTGCAGGATTCTCATGCAAAGAATGATAAAGAGTTTGAGAGATTTCCGGAGCATTGTGTAACGGGTACATGGGGCCACGAGATTATACCCGAACTTGCTCCGGCCCCCGGAGATATTGTGGTACAAAAGAAGCGCTATAGCGGGTTTTTTGAAACCGAATTGGGTGATTTGTTAACAAGAATGAATATTCACAATATAGAGGTAGTAGGTGTTTGCACAAGCATCTGCGTCATGGACACGGTGGGGGGGCTTGTCAATCGAGATTACGATGTGGTGGTACCGAAAGCAGGTGTGGCTGATTTTGACCCTGAGTTTCACGAATTTGCACTCAAGCGCATGGGCGAGATATACGGAGCAAAGATCATATGAAACCTCTTGACGAAAGAGTCGAAATCCTGACAGACCTCTATGAGCTTACAATGGCAGCCAGTTATTTTGAAAACGATATGACTGATCCCGCAACATTTTCTCTTTTTATCAGAAACTATCCGCCCAACCGCGCCTATTTTGTGGCCGCCGGCCTTAATGATTTTCTCGACTGTATGGCGGACTTTCACTTTTCAGAAAGCGACCTTGCGTACCTTGACAGCACAGGCATGTTTTCGGAAGATTTTCTCCATTATCTAAAAAACATGCGTTTTACAGGAACCATACGGGCTATGGGTGAGGGGGAAATCTTTTTTAAGGACGAGCCCATCCTTGAGGTGACAGCTCCGATTATAGAGGCTCAGATAATTGAAACGTTTGTAATTAACTCCATCAGTCTCGCGTCCCTGATCGCAACAAAGGCAGCCCGCTGTATCCACGCCGCCGAAGGCCGAACGCTGGTTGATTTTTCGCTTCGCAGGACCCATGGGATTCATGCCGGGATGGAAGTGGCCCGCAGCAGCTATATTGCAGGATTTGCAGCAACGAGCAATGTGCTTGCCGGAAAACTATATGGCATTCCCATCGCCGGCACGATGGCGCACTCGTATATCAGTTCCTTCGGTGATGAAATTGAGGCATTCAGGGCATTTGCCCGCTCATTCCCGCAAAAGACTATTTTGCTGATCGACACCTACGATACACTGGCCGGGGCTCGTAAAGCCGCCGTTGTGGGCAACGAGATGGCCGCAAAAGGTCACAAACTGAAGGGTGTGCGTCTTGACAGCGGCGATATGATCACCTTGAGCAGGCAGGTTCGTGAAATCCTCGATGAAGCGGGTCTTGAAGATGCCGGGATATTTGCAAGCAGCAGTTTTGATGAATACAAGATTGCGCGCGCGATAAGAGGGGGCGCTAAAATTGATGCCTTTGGTGTAGGTACAAAGATGGGAGTGTCAGCCGATGCCCCCTATTTTGACATCGTGTACAAGCTGGTACAGTATGGTGAACATCCAATCATGAAACTGAGTCCCGGAAAGGTGAACCTTGCAGGTAAAAAGCAGGTCTTTAGAAGGATTGATGACAGGGGTCTTTTTGCTGAAGATATTATTGGCCTTGCAGATGAGTCCATCAACGATTCGTACGTCCTGCTCAAACCTGTTATGGAAGACGGAATGCTGCTAAATCCCCACCCATCGTTGGATGAGATCAGGGCAAGGTTCAGAGACAACTTTGAGCGTCTTGATGAGAAATACAAGACCATTGAGAAACCCGCACTCTATCCGGTAAAAATAAGCGATCGCCTCCGTGCTCTCCTTGAGGCTATGTCACAGGGCGAGCCTGAGGGGTTTTGGGGCAATTCCGCATAAAGAATTGAATATCACTTCAGCCCTTTCAAAAAACAGACACAATGAGCATACGGGCAATCCGGTATAGACCGCCTCAAACTCGAGCATAACCGAGCGTAAGGAAAGAACAGCGCCTGGACGGTACAATAACATGAACTGGTTGCCAACATCAGTTAGGCTAAAACATAGGTTTGTTGCTTAACTGTTCTTTCTTAACGCTCGCTAACGCTCTCAGACAGTGAGACAGCCTATACCGGATTGCCCGTATGCGATAATATTTTCAAAAGGCTGAAATGATACCAAAAAACAGATATTTCCAAAAATCCAAAGTGATAAACAATTGACTATTTGCACAAAACAGTGTAGCGA
>QMMV01000451.1 GCA_003647435.1 Deltaproteobacteria bacterium
CATTTATGCACTCTAATAACAGTAACATATTACTGGTTGAAGACGAATATGAAGAAAGGATAGCCATGTGTGATGCCCTGGGAGAGCGTGGCTACAATGTCAGAGGCGTTAGCGACGGTCTTGCTGCCTTGAAAGAGCTCAAAGTCGGCAACTACGATGTTGTCATCACCGACCTCAAGATGCAGGGGTTGGACGGACTTGAATTGTTAAAAAAGATCAGAGGGCAAAGGAAAAACCTGCCCGTCATTGTGGTTTCAGGGCATGGCACTGTTGAATCCGCCGTTGAGGCAATGAAGTTAGGCGCTTTTGACTTTATCCCCAAGCCTTTTCCGCTGAAGATCATCGAATCTGTCGTGGCAAAGGCGACAGGGCAGTCTTTGTCCTATTCTGCCGAGAAACCTTTCAGATCGTCAGAATCTCCTATTGTTACGAAAAATCCCCGGATGCTTCGTTTGCTGGACATGGCGAAGTCCATAGCTGATAGCAAGGCCCCGGTTTTCATCCAGGGAGAAAGCGGTACCGGAAAAGAGTTGTTTGCACGATTTATCCATAAGGTGAGCGCCAGGCAGTGCAAGCCTTTTGTCGCTGTTAATTGCGCTGCACTTCCGGACGGACTGTTAGAAAGCGAACTCTTTGGGCATGAAAAAGGAGCTTTTACCGGAGCTGTTTCAAGAAAACTCGGGAAGTTTGAACTTGCCCGGAATGGAACCATACTTTTAGATGAAATAAGCGAGATGGACATCCGCTTGCAGGCAAAACTGCTCAGGGTTCTGCAAGAATCAGAGGTTGACCGGGTGGGCGGGCACCGGCCTGTTAGAATCGATAGTCGGGTAATCGCCACAACTAACCGGGATATTGAACAGATGGTGAAGGCAGGAAAATTTCGAGCTGATCTTTATTATCGCCTGAATGTTATACCGATCAAACTTATACCACTGCGTGAGAGAAAAGACGATATTCCACTGTTGGCTGATTATTTTATTAAAAAATATAACAGAATCGACGGTCGCCGTGTCAGGGGGATGACAAAGAACGCGGCTCGGACCCTCGTGAGTATGCACTGGCCCGGGAATGTCCGAGAACTGGAAAACATTGTGGAACGTGCTGTGCTGCTGTGCAATGGAGACCTGATTGACGAACATGATCTTTTTCCCGGAGAAAAACCCGCAACGATTAGCGAGCCGTTGGCCCCACTGACGGGTTCGCTTAAGGAAATGGAGAGAAAAATGATTTTTCAAACCCTTAATCAAACGAATGGCAACAGGACTCATGCTGCAGAGATCCTCGGAATAAGTGTGAGAACCTTGCGTAATAAGCTAAACGAATATCGCCAGAGGATGGAAACACTCTGAGAGGCCTTTGCAAAATTAAGCCTTTTGCAAAGGCGCATCACGTTTACCATTTCAAAAACAGACATTTTCATAAATCTAAACTGATACGCAAAGGCCTTTATAAGCAAGGAAGGCACAGAAATTGCTACATCGGATAATAATCGCGAATACTCAACCCCTCTTGCGGAACGAAGCAAGACTGAGCTCATAGAAAGGGAAAGAGAAATCATGCCTCTCAAGTCGCTGTTTGGAAAAACATTTAATGCTATTGAGCAGTCACTTGATCTTGCCAAGATGAGACATGGTCTCATTGCAAGTAACATTGCCAATCTGAACACCCCGAATTACAGAACCAAAGACATAGACTTCAACAAGATCCTGAGGGATGTTCTGAGCCGGAGATCTGTTGAGTTAGTTCGAACAAACAGCCTTCATTTTCCCACTGAAAAAGCACAGATAGAAAGTGGTGAAATCTTCAGCGAAGAACCGTTCGGAAGCGGTGGTGGATCAGTAGACATTGATAACGAAATGACAAAACTTGCAGAAAACAACTTGAGATATCAGACCGGCGTCGAGTTGCTCTTGAGGAAATTTTCGATGTTGAAACACACAATAACTGAAGGAGGACGATAGTATGGGTTTCTTGACCGCACTACATATAAGCAAAACAGGCCTGACAGCGCAAAGAGTAAGAATGAACGTTATCTCCAGCAATCTTGCCAATATAAATACGACACGCACCCAAAACGGGATGCCGTACATAAGAAGAGTTGTCATCATGGAGGCAAGACCGGTAAAAGACTTCGACTCGGCGCTCGATTCCGAGTCCGAGCGATTGTGTGGAGTGGGAGTCAGAGAGATTGTCGAAGACAGAAGCCCTTTGAGGCGTTTGTACAGTCCCGGCCATCCGGATGCAGACGAATCTGGCTACGTTTCTCTCCCCAATGTAAACATCGTTACTGAAATGACAAACATGATGATTGCCAGGAGGTCCTATGAGGCAAATGTCACAGCTATTTCAGCAACCAAAAGAATGGCTTTAAAAGCCCTTGAGATTGGAAGGTAGACAGTAAGCAGTAAGCACACTACATAACAAATAACGTATCAGTTTAGCTGTTTCAAAAAACAGACACAATGAGCATACGGGCAATCCGGTATAGACCGCCTCAAACTCGAGCATAACCGAGCGTAAAGAAAGAACAGCGCCTGGACGGTACAATAA
>QMMV01000452.1 GCA_003647435.1 Deltaproteobacteria bacterium
AGCGGCGGTATGAAGAAGGAAGGATACGGGCACAGCATCGGAAAGAACTGAGAAAAAGGCGACTCGGAGATGTTTGAAGATATAATCAAACATGTTCAGGTATGTATCCCCTTCAGGCTCCTTAAGGAAAAATATCTGTCTCTTGTGCTAAGAAACAGGATAAATCCTGAAATCGGGATCGACGGCGAAGTCATCGACACAGTCCCTGAAAAAGATTTTTCGCAAATTGCCTCCATCCTTCATCGAGAAGGCCTGATCATTTCGATGCATGGCCCCTTCTATGACCTTGTGCCGGGAGGCCTGGACAAGAAAATATTGAAAGCTACTCGAGAGCGCCTCAAACAGGCATTTGAGCTGGTACCTGTCTTTGATCCGGTCTCTATCGTCTGCCATACCGGCTATGATAGAAAGAGATATTATAAAGCCGAAGAGGAATGGCTTGAGGCAGCCATTGAGACATGGGTTCCTCTTGTTGAAGACCTTCAAGGCACCCGTGCTACGCTCATGCTCGAAAATGTCTATGAAAAAACCCCGAGGATGTTTCTGAAATTGCTGAATGCACTGAACTCAGAAAAAGCGGCTTTTTGTTTCGATCCAGGTCACATGAATCTCTTTTCTGAAGCAGACATGGAGGATTGGCTAAAGAGACTCGGACCTTTTTTAGGCGAGCTTCACTTGCACGACAACAAAGGAAGGCATGACGAGCACCTGGCAATCGGTGCCGGCATGATAGATTTCGAGACCATATTCAAGTACATAGAAGAAAATCAACTAAGGCCGATCATCACACTTGAGGCCCACAAAGAGGAATGGGTATGGCAGAGCATTGAGGCCCTCTCCCGATCGGAGCGCTTCTGCCGTATTATTGGATTGTAACTATTCCCTACTACCCGGCCTGCTGCGTGCCGGCCACTCAACCGTTATCCGTCTTTCAGTTCCACATTCCAGTAAAGATAATCCCTCCAGGATTCGGGAACACTCTTGACACTGACGGAAATCATTATAAAAGGCACCCAGTCGGGCTTTACCGGCTTTTTCAGCAATTTCAAACCGGCATCCTCAAGCAACCTGCCCCCCTTTATCCGGTTACACCTGTGACAGCAAGTGACAATATTTGACCACTCGGTCTTACCACCGTATCTTTTGGGAACCACATGATCGAATGTGAGGTTTTGTGATTCGAATTTCTGCCCACAGTATTGGCAGCGGAATCCATCCCGCGCATAGATATTGAGGCGGGAAAATTTCACATGCTTTTTTCGGTGCCTCACAAAATTCAACAAGCGAAGTACGGCAGGAAGCTTCACGGCAAAGGTCACCGATCGAATCTCCCTGTCGTATTCCTCTACTACCTCCACTTTCCCCAGTGTAAGGAGCCTGATCGCCCTTTTCCAGTCAATCACATTCAAAGGTTCAAAGGTTGCATTCAAAAGAAGTACCTGTTCCATACCTTCACTTCCTGATTCAAACGCTTGGTTTAGGGAAAGCATTCAAGAACAATCCCACCTAAGTTAGTGTAGGCCCGGTAAACAGGCAGGGCAACTTCAGCAAGGTTTTATAGTGCTTTCGAACACATTCTGTCAACCCCTAATCGAGTTCAGGGGCTACGCCCAGGGTTATACCCTTGCAACCCAAGACAAAATGGTGGTATAGCCAACACCATGGATCGGTTCAGGAAAAACCCGCACATCTATGAAATCAACCTGGCGACCTGGCTCCACCATCTTTCTAAACGGGAAAAGAGAAAGATTACGCTCGGGAATATACCGGAAAAAGAATGGGCCGATCTTAAGAAAAAAGGCATCGACATCATCTGGCTCATGGGCATCTGGCAGAGGAGTCTTTTTTCCAGGCGCGTGGCGCAAAAGGAACAACCTCTGATAGAGGAATGCCGTTCGGTTCTTCAAGATTTTTCTACAGATGATATTGCAGGTTCCCCCTACGCGGTATATGATTATGTCCCTGATCCGGAATTTGGTCTTGCAGAAGCTCTCATTGCATTGAAAAAGAGGCTCGAAGAGCGTGGGCTTTTCCTGATACTTGATTTCGTCCCGAATCATACTGCATGCGATCACCCCTGGATCAACGAATACCCGCATTTGTATGTTCACAAAAAAGCGCAAAAACGAAAACAGTGTCCGGATGGTTTTTTTCTGACAGAAGGCTCTCGCGGAAAATTCTGTATTGCACATGGAAAAGACCCGTATTTTCCTCCATGGACAGACACAGCCCAGGTGGATTATTCAAACCCGGGGGCAATTCATGCCATGGTAGACCTTGTTTCAGATATTTCCCGCTACTGCCACGGCCTCAGATGTGATATGGCCATGCTGGTCGTAAGTTCGGTTTTCCGAACAACATGGGCCGATCACATAGATAAGGGTAAATCCAACGAAGAGGAATTATGGCCGCTTGCCATCGAACGTGTTGGTTCCTGCGACCGCAAATTTTACTGGATTGCCGAGGTCTACTGGGGTATGGAACAAGAATTGCTCAACCTTGGCTTTGATTACGTGTATGACAAGACATTTTATGATCTACTTGTCAGCAC
>QMMV01000453.1 GCA_003647435.1 Deltaproteobacteria bacterium
GACCCAGACGCTGCTGGCCAACCTGGAGGACCCGACCACCCGCGGCAACCTCGACCTGCTCAAGCCCGAGCCCAGGAAGCTGGTGGATGCCTTCCTCAAGGAACGGAAGCTGCCCGACGAGCTGGGCCAGGATTTCATCCACGCCCTGCAGGAGGTGCTCTCCGGGCTGGTCAAGGTCGCCGTGAAAACCGAGGATCTGCGCGCAGCCCTTCTCAAGGGTGGCTCACCGGCGACGCCGGCGGAGATGAAGAAACGCTTTGAGGAATACCTGGATGAACTCACTAAAGGGCATGAGCCCGGCAAAGTGAGGATTGTATTGGAGTAGTAATGAGGAATCTTTCCGAAATAAGAGAACTCCTTGACGAACTCGACTATCAACCTGCTAACGCGCTGGAAGATCAAGACCTGGACTTTAAGGAGTGGAAAACGCGCAGCCTGTCCGATGCTGTGGCCTTGGTAGTGGAAATGGCCATTTGTATGGCCAACGGTGGGGGAGGAACCGTGGTCTTCGGAGTCAACGACAGGGAGGTAGGACGCTCAAAGGCAATCCTCGGGGTTCCGCATGACGTCGACGTCAATCGGCTGAAAAAAGCAGTCTACGACTCCACGGATCCGAAACTCACTCCTGTGTTCCAAGAATTGCTTGTACCAGAAGGCACGGGACGGCTCATCATCATGCAAATCTATCCAGGTCTGCCGCCTTATACGGATACCAAGGGCCGTGGAAAGATCCGCGTCGGCAAAGATTGCCAACCGCTCACAGGAACCCTTCGGCGTCGTGTGATGGTGGAAACAGGGGAGACAGATTTTACTGCCAGCCCAGTGCAGGGGCCTGTGGAGACACTCGTATCTGCCGCCGCCATGGAACGCCTGCGGGAAGCGGCGCGTCGTGAAAATGCCCCAGACGACCTGTTGCGTAGACCGGATCGAGATTTACTGACCACACTGGGGCTGATCCGTAACAGACGGTTGCTACGGGCAGGTGTGCTGCTTGTGGGGACGGCCGGGGCCATCCGCGAGCACTTCCCCGGCTATGGGTGGACGCATCTACGCATGGCGTCAGATACGGAGTATTCGGATCGCGCAGACGGCTACGACGCGATTCCCATAGCGTTGGATCGCGTTCTTGATCGAATAATGGCAGACAATCCCATTACTACTGTCCGCCAGGGACTGTTCCATTTCGAGATCCGCACCTATCCCGAAATTGCCCTGCGCGAGGCATTACTTAATGCTTTTGTGCACGCCGACTATCGAATCGCCGGTCCTCTTTTGGTTAAACAATTTCGTGAGCGCCTGGAAATCAGTAATCCCGGAGGGCTCCCCGGCGGTATTACCCCAGATAATATCCTGCGCCACGAGCCCGTTGCGCGGAATCCTACCCTAGTGGACGCCCTGACTCGTCTTCGTCTTGTTAATCGTAGTAACCTGGGTGTGCGCCGGATGTACCAGGCGCTCCTCATGGAAGGCAAAGAACCGCCTGTCATCCTTGATGAGGGGGAAGCGGTTCGGGTCATTTTCCGCGCAAGAGACCTTTCGGTGTCCTTTCGCCTTTTTGTGGCTGAAGAAGCGGACCATGGACGCATTCTGACTGTTGAGCATCTTCTGATTCTTCAATACCTTTTGCGGCATCCCGAGATCGACACAGCCACAGCCGCTCGAATAACTCAACAATCTGAAAGTAGCGCTAGGGAAACGCTTAGCAGCATGGAGACCGAGCTGGGATACCTGGAGCGCGGCGGAACCGGCAGGGGGACTTACTGGATACTGTCTTATGATTTGCATAGTCGACTGTCTGGTCCTGGCCATCCAGATCGGGATCGTAGAATAGACTGGGAGGCTGCTAAAACCAGGGTCTTGAGTGTTCTCAAACAGCGGGCTGAACGGGGAGAAGCGGACCTTCAAAATGCGGAGGTGCGCCGGATTACCCATCTTGATCGTCAACAGGTCAACCGTCTCATTCATGAGCTGGAAAAGGAAGGGCAAGTACGGATGGAAGGGCACGGACGGGGTGCCAGGTATCGGTACGTTGGAGATAGTGGTCGATAAATGTTTCGTAGAATTGTATTTAAATACATTTATACCGATAAATGTATCAATAAATGTATTTCGACATTTTCTGAATACATTTGGGGTATTGGGTCTTGACGATAGTAATAGTGGGGGATATCAAAGATGATTAGTCAACGGCCCAGAGTGTTTATAAGCTCCGTCATGGAAGGGTACGAAGCCTTCCGGGATGCTGCTGCAGAGGGTATACGGCGTGCCGGGTGTGACCCGGTGCGAGCGGAGGACTTTCCTGCCTCGTCCACGTCCCCGCGAAATGCCTGTCTGGATGGTGTTCGTAGTGCAGATGCGGTTGTATTGCTTCTTGGAAGCCGGTACGGCTGGATTGCACCATCAGGTATCTCAGCAACCGAAGAGGAATACAATGAAGCACGCCATACTCACAAACGGATTTTCGTCTTCCTTGAAAACGTAGCATCACGAGAACCTAGACAAGAGGAATTCGTCCAGAAAGTTCAAAACTATATTGGAGGA
>QMMV01000454.1 GCA_003647435.1 Deltaproteobacteria bacterium
ATAGGCGGCACACATACGAAACCGAGACTGTGTTTCTGGGACGAAGCACAATGAAGCCTGTGCTGGCCACCCATCCTTCTTCATCTTCTGAAACGGGAAATACGACCATATTTTCAGTTCCAGTGGATGCACCGGCAATACCTATTAAGATGTCACCGGAATGGATAAGCCGTCTGGCACGAGAAGGCAGAGTTTCTGCCGGCATTACTTGTGGTTCTATAATCTGGCCGGTAATGCCATCGATATCACCAATAGCCAAATAGTGTACTTCCTCTCCGACATGCTCTCGCGGATCGTAACGCTCGTCTGATACCTCCACTAAATCGGCAAGAGTTCCTGCCACTGGACTAGTCTTGATCATATCAACCAATCGAGTGTAATCAGGATGGTTTGCTGGGATATCCAAACGCTCTATTAATGCACCATCACGAAGGAAAACTTTTTGTTTTCTGTAGGGAGGGAAATGCTCTAACCCAAGTTCATTTGCAAAGGTCGCATCTAATTGAGCATCGGCTATTCTATGTTTAGAATCTTTTAGTTTTGAGACAGATGAGATTAATTTTTTATTTAAACTAGAAATAGCATCGTATCGTAATACAATGTTGTCTTGCTCATCCTTGCTAAGTTCAGGAACTTTGAACTCCTTTATCTCACCGAGACGAAATGTCTTTACAGCAATACCTTTCTGGAGTTGCAGAACCTGTTTTGATCCAAGCTCAGAGTTAATAAAACATGCAACAAACTTTGAATTCCAACCTTCTTTCAGTCTGATTATAGCCACACTGCGGAGGACGGAACACTCAGGAAGACTATTAGGGAAAACACATGCGGTGCCAATATTTCCCGCAACAGAGACAAGAATATCGCCTGGCTTAGGATGGGAACTTTTTAGCAAATCGTGCTCATGCTTCGTTATATATTTTGCATCATCAAGATTTATTCCGTTTTCTGTGATGTTCGTGGAACTGAGAAAAAGAATACCTTCTTCTTTGGACGTATATTTAGGGGTTTGATGAGTGCCATCTGTAATCAACACCGAAATTTCTTCCAGTGACTTTAGTTTTTCTGCTGCACTTTCCAGTTTCTCAGTTAATCCATCAAAAATTGGGTCATAAAAATATGTGTCCAATCGATCCTTCTGAGATGAAGGTGGAATGACCGCAATCATTGGTTGTTCTGATATATATCGTATCATGTTTGCTTACTCCACCTTCCAAGGTTGCTCTTCTTCTGCGGAGCTGTCATTGTCCAGCAAGTCACCCAATGCTTCAGCCACGTATTTTTCGAAGTCCTTGCGGCCGCCTTTAAAGTAGCCAAGCAGGCGCAGGGCGAAATTTAACCTTGCTTGCCATAAGTTCATTACAAAAGCCCCTCCAAGACCTGGACAATAGCAACACAAAACGGTTGAAATCTTTTGCTGACAGGTGAGCGCTGATAATAGACATCAATCAGCTCCCGAAGTTCATCAGTCCCTAATGCATCTATATCCTCAAGCGCCGATCCGATAGCCGCTTTCCTTAACTCCCGAAGTTTATCAATATCCAATCCCAAATGTTGAATGGTTTCATCCGCATCAGGATCATTATCGGTCGCCCGAATTCGTCCATCTTCCAGGTACTCAAACCGTGTTTCACAATCCGGATCAAGCGGGGATACCGTGACCTCCTCCTCAAACCAGTTATCCTTTTTCATCCCGCAATGCCTTGGTTCATGTCGTTGCAACTGCCTCTGGCAACTGATGAGCAAGTTGTCATAATCAAGGGACAGTTCAGGATATCGATCCGGATCTTTTGGCCTGAAATGCTCTATGTGGAAATCATTATCCCTAAGTTCCCGATTGCAGTAACAGCAAATTCCACCCTGCTCTTCGATCAGATGTTCCATCAGAAGCCGCTTGACTTCTCCAGCGCTTTCGAAAGCGGTCCAGTCAGGATTCCAGTCCGGGGATTCTCCCTCTTTCCATTCCCGGAAGAATTCAGGTTCCTCACCTTTTTGTATGTGTTTCACTTCCCAAAAACCTCCCGCCGATGCAAAAGGGTCTCGGCCCGCACCAAATCGGGAGAATCACCCTCGATTCTGGTTTTCAAATTCTCGAGAAGTTTTCTGGCTTCTTTGGTGTCTTCCCGAATTAACTCGAAAAGACGTTCCATATCTTTTTCAATCTCTTTCGGCCTGTAACTGGAACCAAGAAGCGTTTTGAGCAGAAAATTGGAATCCTGGCCATAGGTGCCATCTGGTCGGACAGCCGTTACTTCATCGCCTTCCTGCACAAGACACCAGATATTTTCACAGCGGACATGGCTCAATACCTGAGGGGAATGTGTAGTCAGGACAAACTGGCAATTAGGAAAGGTTTCAAGCAATTTGGGGATAACTCGATGTTGCCATTCAGGATGCAAGTGCAAATCCACTTCATCGATCAAAACAACACCTTTCCCTTCAAGTGGTTTGGTCAGGATTGGGTTGGCTATGGCCAGACGACGAGCGAGATCTCCGGCCAATGCAAGCAAACATTTTTCCCCATCAGAAAGCTGGGCAAC
>QMMV01000455.1 GCA_003647435.1 Deltaproteobacteria bacterium
CCCTGATATTCCCGGCGCTCCCGATGTAGAATACATGGCTGAGACCCTTCGGGTATTGAATCTCAGGGCGCTTGAGCCCGAGCTCATAGATGCCCGGCTCGGCAGGAGCATTCTCCTGCACACAGACCGCGCTGAGGGGATAAAGAGCGGAAAATCTGGCCCATTCAGGGGGATACCTGTTATTTCTGGCCCTCTGGTAAAGGTTTGGGATCCCCGTTTCCTGCCTGCAAAACGCAACCTGGCGCCTGGTAATGGCAAGATTATATTCGTCTCTCAGCCTGTCTCTGATCTCCTTATCGCTAAACGGCCTCTTTATTTCAGTTGATACAAGAGATCTTCTTTCTTCATTCACGATTTTACAGACAAATCGCCTGTGAATATCCCGAATGGTAGGGAAAAAGAATTTGAGAGGCCTCTCCCTGCCGGAAGGGGTGATGATGCTTTTGCCGTTGACAAGCCTCGATATCCGGCTGTGGTCGATGACAGGATCACCTTTTTGAGATGTGCTGATTATCAGGGAAAGAGATGTCAGTGTCAGAGGTTTTAAATCGAGCGGATCGCCCGAGCAAAAAAAGCCTCTCTGACACCCTAAAATGCCGTTTAACACCCTGTGGGTGATCCGGTTTCTGGCGGTTATGAGCCTCAGCTTCCTGGCCAGAACCTCGGCCCTGCCGTTGGCGGAAAGAAGGGTCGCGCCATTGAAAAGATATTCCCGGCCAAAGCCGGGATGCCGGTAAAGGATGATAAGATCATGGCCGCGCTTTCCCCATTTTAGCTGCGGCTCCCGACTGACAATCCCAATGGCATGGGATGGCATTTTATCCGGGTGTTCGACTGTCCCTGCCCCGGAAAACCGGCCGGCAATGATATGCCCTCTTTTGTATAGAGTTTTGAAAAGGGGATCTCCTTCTGCCTCTTCTATGAATCTTTCAAAACTCTTCGGGGGCGATTCCAGAAACCTGGAAAGTATGATCTTACCGATAAGCTCAGCCTGATTTCTGTGCGAAACAATTTCCCCTGCCTGTTTCAGGAGCCGGGCAGGGACCCCTTTACCCGGAGCCATTATCCTGCATGGCCGCCTTGGGCAGGGTAAAGCAGAAAGTTGCCCCTTTCCCTTTTTCCGACTCCACCCAGATCTCTCCGCCGTGATTCTTTATGATCCTCTCGACAATGACAAGGCCGATGCCTGTCCCTTCCTTATCCTCTATCTCGTTGAGCCGGTAAAATATCTCAAATATCTTTCGATGGTATTTTTTATCGATGCCGATGCCGTTGTCCTTTACATAGAATTGATAAAAGTCTCCTTCATCTTTATGCCGGATCTCGATTTTGGGTTTTTCAGCATCCCCCGTAAACTTGACGGCATTTACAATCAGGTTCTCAAAGACCTGATATATCCTGTCCTCATCACAGTGTATAATGGGGAGGTCATCGCTTATGGAGACCTCTGTCCCTTTTTCCTCCATACGCGCTTTAATCCTCTTGCAGACCCTGTTTACGATATCAAGAGATGAAACATCCTTAAACGCGCCGACGACCCGGCCGACCCGCGAGAGCGCCAGGAGATCGGATATTAGGACTTCCATGCGGGAGGCATTGGCCTTGATCCGATCAAGGTATCTTTCGCCCTCAGCCCCCAACTTTTCCCGATATTCATTCAGCAGCATGGATGAAAAGCCCTGCATGGAGACAATGGGCGATTTCAGATCGTGAGAAACAATATAGACAAAGTTCTCAAGCTCTTTGTTCTTTTTTTGCAGTTCTTCCCGCAGCCTTGCCCTCTCCGTGATATCGTCGATGACGAGAATGAGAGTCGCTTCTTCTTCTTCTTCTTCTTCTTCTTCTTCTTCTGCACGACGGAGACCACTTACCGTGATGTTCAGGATTTTCTCCGGGTGATCTGACGAAGTGTGTTTTACCTCATAGAGGCTGCGTGGTTCCTTAGTCGCCAGCACCTCTTCAAAGGCCTTAAGGAGCCCGCCTTCTTTCAGGACGTGGTGGGGGAAAACCTCTTTGATGTTTTTCCCCACCACGTCTTCATCTTTAATCCCCCTTGTTTCCCGGTAGGTCCGGTTCACAGATTTGATGTTCAGGTTTCTATCCAGGACCAGCAAAGAAGATGGGATGCTGGCCACGATCTTTTCGTTGTATTCATTGAGATATAAGAGCTCGGCCTTGGCCTGTTCAGGCTCGGTAATATCCCTGACCGTGGCAAGAAGGCCGGTGACCACGCCCGCCTGATCCATTATGGGAGATGTGCTGACACGGCAAATCCTGATTGTTCCCTCTTTTGTCCTTAATTCCACTTCGTAAGTCTGCCGAGCCTTTTCCAGGATAGACTTTTCAAATCTTCTTCCATGGTGCTTCTCGGTCAGAATGGTCAGGAAAGGTTTTCCCATGAGCTCATCAGCGCTGTATCCATAATCCTCAATCCTCGAATTGAGATAGGTAAAACGACCGTTTATATCAACAGTATAGATGAAATCATTGGCGTTCTCCAGGAGATTTTGAAGATAATCTCTCGATTCCTTTATCTTC
>QMMV01000456.1 GCA_003647435.1 Deltaproteobacteria bacterium
TAATAACCGTTCACGGTTGCCGGTTATACAGTTCACGGTTGATAAACACAAAACGATAGTAAAAAAATGAAAAACGCAAGGCGATACCTTCTGATCCTCATTTTGGTTGCAGCCGGATTTTCGCTCTACAGGTGCGGGGGCCCACACCCCCGGCCCGTTTATGTAAGAGACGGCAGGCAATACGGCGTGGTGCGGGGGGCGTTTCGGAGCAGGAGGTGGAATTATTATGAGCGGGGGCTTTCTTTTGCAGATGGTGAATTTTATCAAGAGGCTGTTTCCGATTTCAGGCAAGCCATTCATCAGAGGGAAAAAGATCAGCGGATGGCCCGCACGTACGGGATGCATTTCATCGATTATTTTCCCCACCGCGAGCTTGGCATCGTCTTCTACCAGATGGGGGATCTGAAAGCGGCAAAAAGGGAGCTGGAACTCTCTCTGAGTCAGTTTCCGTCCGCAAAGGCCCGCTTTTATCTCGACCGTGTCCGCAGGGCGTTGATTGAAAAAGGAGGAAAAGAAGCAAGCCTGCCGGGGGTCAGTCTTGATTTTAAGACGGCTGAGGTCTGGACGCGGGAAGATCCCGTGATCATTTCCGGCGTTGCCGAAGACGAAAATTATGTGTCTGCAATCTACATAAGGGGTGTACCTCTATTTTTAGAGGGTTCCAAAAAATCGATTTCCTTCAAGCAAAGCCTGAACCTTCCCCAGGGAAAACACGCCATCGAGGTAGCAGCGAAAAATCTTGCAGGGAAGGTCACAAAACGGACGGTAGTCATACATGTTGATCGAGAAGGGCCGATAATCACGGTAGGCGAACTGCGGATTGATAGGCGCACAAGAGAAATTGCGATTTCCGGCTCGATCTATGATGAATCCGGGGTCTCGGAGCTTACTATAGATGGCCAATCGATAACCATTGAACCAGGCACTGACATCCCGTTTGCCAGAAAGTTCGCAACAGATAAAAAGAGCCTGAACTTGGTGGCGAGAGATCGATTAGGAAACCGGACATCCGCACAAATTCCCCTGCCACAAAATCTGAATGAGCCAGCGACAAGCATTCAAGAATGGCGAGGCAACACGCCGCCCGGGAAATCGCAAATCGCAAATCGAAAATCGCAAATTCCCTCGCCTCTTCTCGCCTCTCTCGATTCAGATGTAAATCCTTACCTCCTTGCCGGTCTCTTTTCCCCCCGCGATACACGCCCCCCGTCTATCATGCTCAAGGGGTTCACCAATAAACAGACGGTTTTCCTTCCAAAAATCTATATCGAAGGCCAGGTCACGGATGAGAGCAAGATCGTGGGGCTTTCCATCAACGATGTTCCTGTCCTGCACCGCAAAGGGCTGAGCATTTTCTTCAGTCATCTCTCAGAGCTTCGCGAGGGTGAAAACAGTATTACCGTCGAGGCTGTGGACGAGAACGGGAACAGGGCAACAAAGACGATCTCAGTGACAAGAGCTGTTCCAAAGGCCCTTCAACTCGACAAGCGATTGAGTATGACGGTTCTCCCTTTCGAGCAGACGGGGGCCGTGTCACAGGTCGGCCTTTCTTTTCAAGACAACCTGATCGATAGCCTCGTGGATCAGGATCGTTTTTGGGTGATTGAAAGGGCAAAACTTGACCTGATCTTGCAGGAGCAAAAGCTCAGCCGCTCCGGACTAATTGACAGACGCACCGCGCTTCGCCTCGGACGCCTTGTAGCGGCACAGGCCGTTGTCACCGGCAGTATCATTGAAACCAGAACGGGTATCGAGATAGTGGGAAGAATGATCGACACAGAAACATCCGAGATCCTGGCGACCGAGGATGTATATGGTGAGGTGAAGGATTTACCGGCGCTAAGGTCGCTGGCCGAAGGGATGGCGATAAAATTTCATCGTGATTTTCCGCTGGTCGACGGTGTGGTAATCCAGCGAAAAGGGAGTGAGATCTTGACCGACCTCGGAAAAGATAAGGTCAAACTTCACAGGAGGCTGCTTGTTTACCGTGAACATCCCGTAAGACACCCTCTGACAGGAAAAGTGTTAGGGGCGGATAATGAGATCATCGGACGCGCCCGGGTGATCCAGGTGATGCCGGAAATGTCCAAAGCGGAATTGTTGGATGCCAGCACCGGTGTTATCAAGAGCCTGGACAAGGTCATAACGGAATGAACAGCTTATTGAGGTAAATTCACCGCAGAGACCGGGGCTGGATGCCAGCATCCAGTATCGGAGCGAAGCGACCAATGACTAAGGGCTAACAACAAAGGAGTCTGCGATATTCAGGGAGGCCGGTCATGGCAGACGTTAAGACCAGCGATGCAGGAACGAGTTCAGGCAATATCGAAGAGATCTTGCGGGAACAGGCCCGTCTTGAGCAGGTACTGCGGGAGAAGTTTAAGAAAGAAGTGGTCATCCTTTTCACGGATATCTGTGGTTATACCAGGTATGTAGATACCTGGGGCGATCTTAAGGGACGGAGCATGCTCCAGAGACATAATGACATCGTACTGCCCCTGATAAAAAAACATGAA
>QMMV01000457.1 GCA_003647435.1 Deltaproteobacteria bacterium
GTATAGGCTGTCTCACTAACAAAGAGCGTTAGCGGGCGTTAAGTAAGAACAGTTAAGCATCAAACCTATACCTTAGCCTAACTGATGTTGGCAACCAGTTCATGTTATTGTACCGTCCAGGCGCTGTTCTTTCTTTACGCTCGGTTGTGCTCGAGTTTGAGGCGGTCTATACCGGATTGCCCGTATGCTCATTGTGTCTGTTTTTTGAAACAGCTAAACTGATACTTGCCAGGTTGTGTCAGTTGCTTCGGCTGTTGAGTTCTGTGATCATTCCCCGTTTCTTGATATCAACTACCCTGTCGAGCAGCAGGTCGGCAAGCGCATCTTTCTTCATAAGGGGAAAGGCTTCTGTGTAACCGTCCTGATAGAAAAGAGTCACCTGATTATTATCTGAACCAAATCCTGAATCACCCGCCCCGACAAGGTTTGCAACAACCATGTCGAGGTTCTTTTCAATTAACTTCGCCCGGGCATTTTCCTGTAAATCCCGTGACTCGGCCGCAAAGCCAACAAGAACTTGATCTTGCTTGGATTTCCCCAGCGCCTTCAATATGTCTGGTGTCTGCTCAAGAGGTAAAGATGGTTCAATTTCAGCCTTTTTTACCTTGTGTTCATACAGGCGGGCCGGCCTCCAGTCAGACACAGCGGCTGCCTTTATTATAATAGTGCTCTTGCTTGCATGGGCCATAACCGCTTTAAACATTTCCTCGGCTGTCCTCACCCTTATCACCTTCAAGCCCCAGGGGTCGGCAAGGCTGCTGGGGCCGCTGATCAAAATTACATCAGCCCCTCGCCTGCGTGCGGCGCGTCCGAGTGCATATCCCATCTTGCCGGAAGAAGGATTACTGATGAATCTTACAGGATCGATCGGTTCCTGAGTGGGCCCCGCAGTTATTAGAATTCGCTCTTCAGCAAGGTCCTGGCGCGATAATAAGCACCGGAGAGATTCTCCTATAGCCTCCACGGCCGGAAGCCTGCCAATCCCAACATCACCGGAAGCGAGAAGACCGGCATCAGGTTCGACTACCTTTACGCCAGCGTCACTAAGGCGCTTGATGTTATCCTGAACGACAGGATTTTCGTACATACGGCTGTTCATTGATGGACAGACCAAGATGGGCTTTTTGGCTGCCAGAATGAACGTAGTTAATGGGTCATCAGCGATTCCATGAGCAATCTTTCCAATGAGATTGGCAGTAGCTGGAATAACGACGGTGGCATCTGCCTTATCCGCCCATTCGATGTGTCGGAGAGGGTGGCTTTGATGGCCCCCAAACATCTCGGTCCAGACCGGAGTTCCCGAAAGGGTTTCAAATGTGAGAGGCCCGACAAAGGCCTGGGCGGCCTTGGTCATGACGACCGATACGTTGGCGCCGGACTTTATCAGGAGTCTGACAAAATCCGCCGCCTTGTAAGCCGCTATGCCGCCACAAACACCAACGATTATGTGTTTGTCCTGTATTGGATCTTGCATATTATGATTATACGCTATTTTAACAGAGTACTTTCCTGCCCTTCCATAGTCGGGGCAACCCAGATTTCAACTTCCGTTTTGAACTGTCTTTCCGTAATATTGATTATACAGCTTCGGTTCGGCTTGTTGAAAAAGATGATTGTACGTGGGGACTTAAATACACTCAACAGCCGCCAGTTATCTTTTACCATATTGTTTTCAAAGAATGTGATAAGAGAGCTTACCTCAACCCGTCCCGACAATACGAGGACGCCGGCAGTAAAACCGGGGGCATGATAGACAAAAGATTTTTTCTTGTCTAACTTAAGCTCTGAAGGGACCAGAACATCTTCAAAATCGTAATAAAGAGGCTCCGGGCTCTTTTCCTCTTTTGTGGCAGCGGCTTCGGATTTCTCCTTGCTAATACCCACCCCCTTCAGGTGGGCACACCCGGTAGAGATGGCAAAAGCAAATAAAACTGCCAAAATAGCTGCAACAAACCCAAATCGTTTAAGCTCTGACATGACTCCTCCCCTCCCTTTCAATGACACGTCTCCTCAGCAACCTGAGCCGCACAAACCCTACAAATGCAGATTCAGGTTACCAGTAATAAAAAGTGCAGTCAAGCACCACAAGTGAAGTTACGTGTTTTGCGCCAACATGTCAATTTAGTTGGTCTCTTTTTAAAAAAGAGTTAAAGTGTTTTGCGCCGACCAAAGTCTGCTCAAAAGAAGCGGTGCGAATACCTGTTGACGAGACTCCTTTTCCGAGAGAGAATGAAGTATTTAAACTCGGGGGTAAGAGTTCAAACTCTCTTTGAAGGGCATCCGATTGTAGACCCCGTTGTTGCAAAACAAGGCAAATAACACATCTTCTCGGTAAGTTATGCAACTACGGGGTAGAGCACCTCAAACTCGAGCACCTGCCTGCCGGCAGGCGGGTAACTGAGCGGAAAGAAAAAGAGTATCAGGTATCATGTGTCACACGGCCTGTTGCCCAAATCCCTTTTCGCTTGGTCTAAAACGTTTTAATGACCGCTCAAAGGAATTTTTGTTTGGGCAAC
>QMMV01000458.1 GCA_003647435.1 Deltaproteobacteria bacterium
ATGAGAAAAGACGAAGTTGTAAAGAAGAATATCTCGTTAGTCTTTGATTTTTTAAGGTATTTAACAGATCATCCTGAATTGATAAAAAAGTTGCCGGATGGGTGTGAATTGGAGTTTCTTGACAGGGATTTTCCCTTAGTTGAAACAGAAACAAGTGTTGAAGGCGTGGAAAAAGCGTTTTTGAAAGTTGAGCATACCTTCAGCCTTACCACATGATGTATGGTTCGCTCACACAAAGCTTTGCGTGAGCGAATAAATTCTTATGAAACGTATTTTCGATCTTGCGCTGAGTATTCTCGCCTTTTGTCTATTATCCCCTCTTATGCTGATTATAGCTCTTCTGGTGCGCTTTAAGATTGGCTCGCCTGTGCTTTTCCGGCAGGTGCGTCCGGGATTGCATGGCAAGCCTTTTACTATTTATAAATTCCGCACCATGACTGATGCCAAAGGGCCCGATGGAGGGCTGCTGCCTGATGAAAGGCGTCTTACCAGGTTTGGAAAACTTTTGCGGGCCACGTCGCTGGACGAACTGCCGGAATTGTTCAACGTGCTCAAGGGAGACATGAGCATCGTGGGCCCGAGGCCGCTGCTCATGCAATACCTGGATCGCTACACCCCCGAACAGGCGCGGCGGCACGAGGTGAAACCGGGTCTAACCGGCTGGGCACAGGTTAACGGCCGCAATGCCTTGACCTGGGAGGAAAAGTTTAATTTAGATGTATGGTATGTAGATAACATTTCGTTTTGGCTCGACCTCAAGATCCTTGCTATTACGCTATGGAAGGTGATTAAGGGAGAGGGGATTAGTCAGCCGGGACATGCTACAATGGAGGAATTCTTTGGCACGACACGCAACTAGACAAAGCGTTTCGGTTCTTTTTACTAGCGTTGGCCGACGAGTCGAACTCATGCGTGCATTCCGTGAGGCCTATGAGACCTTGGGATTAGACGGAAAGATTGTCGGGGTAGATATCGATCCATTGGCGCCTGCCCTGCAGGTGGTTGACCATCCCTATATCGTTCCCCGTCTGAATTCGCCTGAGTTCATTCCTACATTGGTGGAGATCTGCCGGCAAGAAAAGATTACTCTGGTCTTTCCCCTTATCGACCCCGATATCCCGATCCTTGCTGCCAACCGAACTATTCTCGAAGAAACCGGTGCTCGTGTTGTTGTGATTTCGTCGAACGCTGTAGCACTGACGGCCGACAAATGGCTAACGAACCAATTCTTTGAGCGTTTGGGCCTGCCGACACCGCGTTCCTGGTTGCCAGCCCAATGTGATCCAGATGAAATCGATTACCCGGTGTTCATTAAGCCCAGGCGAGGCAGTGCAGCGAAGTCCACTTTTCGAGTGTCTGATCCCGAGGAACTTCGTTTTTTCTCACGCTACGTGCCGGATCCGATTATCCAGGAGTATCTGTCTGGCCCAGAAATCACTAATGACGTCATTTGTGATTTAGAAGGCGAAGTATTGAGTGTGGTTTCCCGGCAGCGCATCGAAGTACGCTGGGGCGAAGTGGCTAAGGGGGTTACGATCTACAATCCGGATATAATCGACGCGTGTGTGCAGATCGCACGGGCTTTACCTGCCGTTGGGCCGATCACTGTACAATGCATGATGAAGGACGATGTACCTCACTTTACCGAGATCAATGCGCGATTGGGAGGAGGCCTGCCTCTGGGAATTGCAGCTGGTGTCGATAGCCCTAAATGGCTTCTTGCAAAAGCTGCGGGTATTGCCGTGGATATCCCACCGTTGGGAAGCTATCAAAGGGACCTCTATTTGACCCGTTTTGACGAATCCTTTTTTCTGACCAAAGATGACCGGGCGCAGATGGCAAGTCGTTGTCTTTGATCTGGATGATACCCTTTACCCCGAACGGGCGTATGTCCTTAGCGGTTTTCGAGCGGTCGCTGCTTGGGCAGAAAATCATCTGGGCATATCGGCGGAGCAAGGCTTCGTAGAGTTGGAACGGCTTTTCGCAGCTGGCATTCGGGGTAATACTTTTAATCATTGGTTAGCTCTCCATGGACGAAGCGATGACCTGGTGCCTCAGCTGGTTAAAGTATACCGTGAGCATGAACCCCAGATTACACCCTTTCCGAATGTGCCTATGATACTGGCTAGATTGCACGCACAATTTCCTTTGGGACTGCTGAGCGATGGATACTTAGATGTTCAATGGCGTAAACTCATGGCGCTAAAAATATTTAGATTCTTCAATGAAGTCCTTTTCTCGGACGAACTGGGGCAGGGGCACTGGAAACCAAATCCGAGACCATTCGAGGTCATTCTGCACCGTCTCGGCGTAGAAGATCCTGGGATGGCTGTCTATATCGGCGACAATCCTCTCAAGGACTTCTTGGGAGCTAGGCAGGTAGGGATGGGGACGATTTGGCTTCGTCGGCCGGGAGGAGAATACACTGATTTGGAGCCTCCTACGGAAGCGCACAAGCCGGATGTGCAGGTATTTTCCCTGACAGAGGTGCTTTGCCTGCTCGAAGAGG
>QMMV01000459.1 GCA_003647435.1 Deltaproteobacteria bacterium
GAACTTCTACCGATCCCCGATCTCGGACTTCTGGACACTTGATGCTGAATATCAAATGCCCGGCATGGAATACCCTGTTCACTTTTGCCTTGACTTTGAAGATGCTAAAATCTATGTTTTTTTCATGCAAAGCCACCGTCTTGCACGACTGTTACGCATCATCATTGAGGTCAGAACCGAGCCAGGCAAGACCCCCGAGCAAATCTCAAAAGACCTTGGTATATCTGTTCGACAATTCTATTATGACCGGGACCAGCTTGCTCGCATGGACTTTCACTTTAGCCGTACAAAGGGTCAATTTGTCATCCTTGGTGAACCAGAAGTCACTATAGGGAGCTTGCCCCTGAGCGAGATTTTAACACTGGTCCTTGCCATACGTCATCTATCTGCCACCAGAGACTTCTCCATCGTAGAAGGTGCCCTGAAAAGCCTTTACAAGATTGTTGACCACCTGCCAGAGTCACAAAGGCGACTGTTAGGCTCTCTTATTGACGACATCATTGTCAAAGAGGGTCTCGGTTGCAGGCCCGATATCCTGAAAGATATGATAGAAGCCGTTAATGAAAAGAAGCGCATCCTGGTGCACTTTCGGCACGGTTCTCCAGACAGGCGAGTTACCCTGGATCCTCTTAAACTTTGTTTCAAGCGCTCCAAGCTCTTCTTAGATGCGTATCTTGTTGAAAAGAAAAGACATGCCCAACACTGCCTGGAAACCATAGACGAGATTGTTTTTACACCATTTTACAGACCAGAAAATACTTGCACGTAAATCGAGACCTTTGAAAAACAGCCGCTTTGTCATCGCGAGTGCCCGGCCGGAAGTAGCCTACGCCCCCGTGGGCGAAGCGGAGAAATCCCTCACCCACATAAAACCCAGAGAGTGCCACATCCGGACAATAGCATGAACCGCGATGAAATCGGGGAACGAGACGCGAATGACGAACGATGACTAACGAACTCAGGACTCGCAACGCCCGGGGGCATGACTTTTCAAGGGTCTCAAAGCAAATCATTTGACAGCGGGCTGTTTAGCTTATAATGGAATGTGGAATTGGGTAAGGACGGATTTTGTAGTTTGGAAGAAAAGAAAAGGAGGGTAGATGAGAGAAGTTGTTATTGTGAGTGCTGCGAGAACAGCTGTTGGGGCATTTCAAGGGAGTTTGTCCGCCATTCCTGCCACGGACCTGGGGGCTTATGCAATTGTAGAGGCGATGAAACGGGCTAATATATCCTCCGATGACGTAGACGAGGTAATCATGGGAAATGTTCTCCCTTGTGGGTTGGGCCAAAATCCTGCCCGGCAGGCCTTGATCAAGGGAGGGCTTTCCTACGACGTAGAAGCCACTACGGTAAACAAGGTATGTGGCTCCGGCTTGAAGGCCGTTATGCTGGGCACACAGGCGATCATGTTGAAAGATGCAGACGTAATCGTGGCTGGGGGCATGGAAAACATGAATATGGCCCCATATTTTTTGGAAAAGGCCCGAACAGGGTACAGGATGGGACACGGCAAATTACTCGACAGCATGATTCACGACGGCCTATGGTGTCACGTAAACGATTTTCACATGGGGATGAGCGCGGAACTTTGTGCTGAAAAGTATGAGGTTAGTCGAAAAGATCAGGATGAATTTGCAGTCAGTTCTTACAACAAGGCGTTAAAGGCACAGAGGGAAGGAGGATTTGATGGGGAAATATTTCCGGTAGAGGTCCCTCAGAGAAAAGGTCCTCCCGTTATATTTACCAAGGACGAGGTAGTACGTGAAACCTCCATGGAAGCCCTGGCCAAGCTCCCACCCGCCTTTAAAAAGGATGGCACTGTAACAGCCGGGAATGCATCGAAGATCTCAGACGGTGCTGCAGCAGTAGTCCTTATGGCCCGCGAAAAGGCAGACAGTATGGGGCTCAAACCCCTGGCCCGTGTAGGGGTCCAATGTTCTGTAGCCATTGACCCTAAATACGTCTTGATAGCCCCGATCTACGGTATCCCAAAGCTGCTGAAAAAGGCAGGCCTTACAATCGCTGATATTGATATCTTTGAAATTAACGAGGCTTTTTCTTCATCGACTGTTGCAATCATAAAAACCCTGAAAATAGACCCTGCCAGGGTTAACCTGCGAGGCGGGGCAGTAGCGATGGGCCACCCTATTGGCGCAAGCGGCGCCAGGGTGCTGGTCACTCTGTTGTACCTGATGAAAGATACCGGTGCAAGGCGGGGCATGGCGTCCCTCTGTCTCGGTGGCGGTGAAGCGGTCTGCTTGCTAATAGAAAGGGAATAAACCTCGGCAGAAAAGGTTGGGCTTTAACTCCTACCCCTTCCAATTCCGAGAGGAAGAAAATGTTTGTTATGACATCCAGGCCCTAAAGGAGGCATTATGGGGTATAAAAACATCAAGCTTGAAGTCTCGGACAGCGTTGCAATGCTGACATTCAACCGGCCCGAGGTGCTAAACGCCCTTAACCCAGAAACGATAAGCGAATTTCGGAGTGCCCTTCAGCAGGTACAAA
>QMMV01000460.1 GCA_003647435.1 Deltaproteobacteria bacterium
ATAAGGGTTAACGTAACGGGTAACGATGATCCTTGATGAAGAAAAAAAAGCAATTATTCGCTGGGGACAGATACTACACCAGAAAGGATTTGTTACAGCAACGGGGGGAAACATATCCGTCAAGGTCGCCCCCCGGAAGATCCTTATCACCGCCCATAACTCTTACATGGGCTATCTGGAAAAGGAGGACCTCGTTTTGATAGACCTGAAAGGAAATATCATTGCGGGAGAAAAAGAAACAACCAGCGAAAAGCCCCTTCACTTAGACATCCATGGCACCTTTGACGATGTCAAGGTGATATTGCACGCCCACCCTCCATATACGGTGGCCTTTTTCCATTACTTCGATAGCTTGAATATCATTCCGTTTGAAGCAAAATTCTACTTAGCTGACATTAAAATAATCCCTCAAGCAACCGCAACCGTCTCTGATACAAAACAGGTTACAGAAGCCTTACACGATTGCCGCATTGCTGTCTTAAAAGACCATGGAGTGGTTTCTATCGGAAGAGATTTTAAAGAAGCTTTCAGTTTAATCGAGCTATTGGAGCAGCAGGCAAAAGTGAACTTGATTACCAGGCAATGAAAGTTGCCGAAAGCCGGGGCCAAGCACTGCGTACCTGCCCCGGTGCAGCTTCTATTTTCCCTCAATCAGCTCAGGCTCTTGTGGATTTCGACGTGTGGCGTATACCGCCTGATGACTTCCGTCGTGTTTCCCACGTTGAGCTGGTCAAAGAGAAAGCCAAATTTCCCTTCCAGGCTTGCCCGAATAGGGCCTTTTATATCTTCCGGCAACCCCCAGAGCTGCGCCTTAAAGGGGCCAAGGGCTTTCTTGCGGGTCTTGTATATGAATTGCTCTTCGGTTTGTCCCTCTTTGCGCTCTTTTCCGTGAGCAGTCCTGATATAATCATACATCTGCTCGCGAAGCCCGGCCGGAAACATTTCGTGGTCGTATACGATGTTTTGAAACCCCGTGGCAAGGTGGACTTCCGTGGCTTCATTTTTCACAAACTGATGAAACGCCTCATCAGGAAGCGTGGACGCCCCGTGCTGCACCGCACCGGCCATGCCGTAAGCTTCCCTCGCTATCTTTGACAACTCTTTGATGACGTTAAAATCGATCTTCACCTGGGCAAGCGTCCCGTCAGGAAGCGGCACACCGCCATGCGTGGTGCCGGTCTGAATACTGATCTTCGAAAGACCTACCATTCCTGCGGGAAGGCTCCGGTTATAACCGTCCATGAAGGCACGCAACTCGGTCTCGTCGCTGTTTTTGTCTCCAATCTCCCCGATTTCACCGCCAACCGAGACGGTAATCCCTTCCGGTTCTCTTTCTCGAATAAACTTAGTAAGATTGGCGCACACCTCATAGTTATCCCGCTGCTGCTCATCAACCGTTGGATAACTCAGGTCAACAAGGGTGGAAGTATCGATGTCGATATTATAGAAACCGGCCTGTATCGCCTCTTCGGTGAGATCAGCTACCGCCTTTACCTCGGCATCGGGGTCGGCCTTAAACTTCTTTCGTTTAAGTTGAAAGTGATCCCCCTGAACAAACAGCGGCCCGCGGAAACCTTCCTTTATAGCCGCTGCCATGACCACACTGAGGTACTCTGCAGGTCTTTGATCGGTATAGCCAATCTCCGAGCGCGCAATCTCAAATATCAAGGCCCCAACATTGCGTGGAATTGCAGCTCGAAAGACAGCTCGTGCCATGTCATAGGCCATGGCACGCAGGTTCATGGCCGGCACCGTAAAATTGACGGGAACCTCGCCCCTCCCCCGCGCCATATAAAATTCATTAATGGAGGCAGGATAGATCCCGAGCACCTGACCCAATTCCCACAATAACCACCTGGCTGCGGTCTGCTCGCCGGTTTCTCCTAATGCTGCTTTGTTCGCCAGCGTGTCTATGGGAACACCGCGCAGCTTTTCCTCGTCGGTAACCATGACCCTGCCCTGGTCATCCAGGGCAACCGCCCCTTCCATTTTAGCCAGTAAGGCCTTTACTGCTTCTGTAGTCATCTTTGCCCTCCTCCGGAACCATAGCTCCGTAATTGGTCAGCCGGTCGAGTTGTAAACGCCCTACCACCGAACGACTCGATACTTAACCCCTCGACCAAACTGATGGGAATGCCAACAAGCTGCAGTATCTTCAGAACGCAGAATTGATAGAATATCATCTACCTCGGCAGGTATTTATCATGAAATAGGTTAGGACGTCAACATGTAACTTCTCGATACGGCGCTGACGCAGATCTTGCCCATCACCCCGTATCCCGGTACCGCAGGGGCGATTCACGAACCCCCCTGCAATGTGATGGAAAGCGAACGCCACAACCCATTGAGACGCTGCGTCAAGATGTTCTAAAAATTCTGTAACACTTTAGCTCTTTTAAAAAACAGACATACGGAGCGGACAGGCCATCCGATTGGAGACTGGCTCACTGTCTGAGAGCATTACTGAGCGTTGAGAAAAAACAGTATCCTGGATATTCAC